>JAJXTK010000063.1 GCA_021783935.1 Myxococcales bacterium
ACGCTCTTCCGCGAGTTGCTGCGCGATGCCGTGCAGGCCGCGGCGCCCGCGGCGCCCGCCGGGTACTACGACCAGAACGCGAACCCGTTCGGGAGCAAGCGCAGGTTCCTTGAAGCCGCTCGGCGTGGCGCCTTCCCCTCGACGCGCGTCGGGAAGCTGGTGCTCGCCGAGCGCGCAGCCGTGGACGCCTTTATCGCGTCCCGTGCGCGCTGCCCCGCGCCGGCGCCGAAGGTCGATGCGTCCGACGATCTCGCCCGGCGCCGTCGCGCTCTCGAAGCCGCCGGCCTTATGCCGAGGACCCGATGACCGCGCCGCGCAATCGCTTGCTCCACGTCGCGCGCCCCGCGGCGAAGGCTCGCCGCTCACCTGTAACCACGGCGCTATTGACGACAGAGTTGCCACACCGCGGAGAGCCATGCTCGACACGGTGAAGATCTGGACCACGTTCGACGCTGCGATCGTCGCAGACGAACGGTGGATCCCCTTCGCTCGGAACTCGCACGGACGCCTCGTCTCGGGTCACAAGCTCCGGTGCGAGGTGATCGATCGGGACCTCCGCCAGCTGTCGGTCTTCGTGAACCCCTTCCACCGTGAGATCGCGATCGAGGGGTCGCTTCCGCGCGTCCGGTACGGTCACAACGTCGACGAGATCAACGAGGTCGACCTTCCGATCGTCGCCGCGAAGCTCGATCGGCTTCTGACGCTCGCTCTCGCCGACGCCGATGGTCGGCCGATCGCTGAGGTTCCCTCCGTGCTCGCTTGGTACGTGAGCAAGGCGGATCTTCTCTTCAACTTCCGCCCTCGGCGGGTGCCCTTCGCGGCAGCGCTGGACGTGCTGACGAACCTCAGCCCCGCGGGGCGGGCGATCGCCGTGCGGGTCGGCCGCGGTTCGACGTACTACCGCACGAAGGCCAAGCGGTGGTCCGTCGAAGTCGCGATCTACGACAAGGCTGCCGAGACGAAGAGTGGGCGCGATGCCGTGCACCTCCCGACCGCGCGCGGGATCGTCCGTGTCGAGGTGAGACTTCGGAATCAGCGAGCCGTCGCGAGCGCGTTCGGGTGCAAGCCGCCGACCTTGGATCGTATCGCGCGCGTCGCGGCCGTGAGTCGGGCGATGCTGGCGAGGCTCGCTCGGCTGGGCATCGAGCCCGGGTTGGAGTCCGTCACGACCGCGCTCGACGAACTGGTCGAGCGCCTCGGCGGGCGCGACGCGCGGAAGCTGTGGCCCTACTTCGAGGCGCGCGCGCGCGGGTCGCATCGCGAGGCATGCGAGCGCTTGAAGATCTCCAGGGAGACCGGGTACCGCTACCGGCGCCAGCTTCGGCGTGCCGGGCTCTTCCCGGCCGCGGTCTCGGCGCGCGGCGTACTGGAGGAGCTGATCGAGGCGCTCTCGGCGCGCTGCCCGGGAGTCGCGGATGCACGAAGCACGAGCGGGATGCCTGGAGCGGGTGCAGCGACGACGAGGAATGCAGCGACGGGAGGCGCGCGATGGTCGAGCGTGAAGGGCTGATCGTGGAGCTGCTCGCACTCGCCGTCGCGAGGTTCGGCGAGCAGACAGTCGACCGAGCCGCGGACCTAGTTCTCGCGCGGCTCGAAGAGAAGAACGCGAGCGGCGACAGGACAAGCCTCGCGGAGCTGCTCGACGTGCTCAGCTGCGCCCTTTGGATCGTCATCGAGCTGCACGGCGCGCGGCGCGATGCGCAAGTGAGTGCGCGCACGAGACGGCGGCCGATCTGCTAGCGCGCGCCTCCATGGCTGGCGGATCGGGCTAACCTGGCGGCCGGAGGCGTTCATGGCCGCGACCCACTGTTCCGCGTGCAGCAAGGCGATCGGCTTCTTGGCTTCGTCCACGACGATCGGGGACCGCGTCTACTGCGGCGACTGCGCGGCTCGCGTCGCCGCGGACAACAAGGCGCAGATCGAGCAGGCCATTCGGTCCGCCCTCATCTCGACGACGCCGCACCTCGAAGGCTACTCGATCGCCGCGTACCTCGGCACGGTCGCGGCGTTCTCGGTGCTCAAGTTCGATGAAGTCCAGGATTGGTTCGCGGATATCGGCGATTGGCTTGGCGGGAAGTCCTCGGGCTACGCCCGGAAGTTCGCCGACCTTCATTCGGACGTGGAGGCGAAGCTCAAGTTCCAAGCGGTCACGCGCGGCGGAAACGCCGTCGTCGGCGTCGCCTTCAACGTCCAGTTCATCGAGACGAACTCGGGCGAGAAGAAGACGTTCTCCAACGGAGACGTGATCAACCGGAAGCTGCTCGTCAGCGGTGCGGGCACGGCGGTCTCACTCGCGCCGCGTTGACAGGGTCCGCGTGGCCGAGGTCTCACGCGGCCGACCCGCACGGCCCCGTCACGCCCCTTCGCGTCTACCGGCTCGAAGCAGGTCGGCGGCGTGCACGTCCAGCGCGTTCGCGAGCCGCACGAGCGTCCGGATCGTGACGTTCTGACCGCCGGCCTCGATCCTCGCGAGCCATCGAGGGTCGCGATCAAGCAAGCCTGCGAGGGCCTCTTGCGAGAGCCCACGTTGCCGCCGCAGTTCGGCAACGCGCCGACCGACCGTTGCCATCGCGCGCCTCGGATCCCGCCGCAGCACGCGTCGATCGGTAGACGGAAGCCCTCGTTTTCACCCTGGTACGCAAAGTCCGGTTCGATCCGCGTTCATCCTTGAAATCATGTTCGTTCGAGCAGATCCTCGCGTGAAGATTCTCGGGAGGAGAGCATGGCGGGACAGAAGGAGCCGGCGCGGGTCGGCTACATCGTGAAGTTGGGTCTTCCCCTGCTCCTCGTGTTCATCGTCTGGGCGCGGTGCTTCGCGCCGCGGGACAAGAGGGACGCGCCGCAGGCGAGCGCGAACGGTTCCGGGCAGTCCGGCCATGTCGCGACGTCCGCTCCGAGCGCGACTGCCCATGCCCCGTCGTCGTCTGGATCGGCGAGCACGTCGGCGGCTTCTGCGGCGGAGAGCGCGTTCGAGAAGCTATGGGCTGGCGCCGTCGACCCCGATCCGAAGAAGAACCTCGATGCCGTCGTCTCGCTCGCGATGGCGCGCCAAGACTTCTGTGCAGCCTACGAGCACCGGTGCGGCGACGAGTTCACTCGGGACGCCGCGTGGAAGGCTGTGCAGGACGAAGCGAAGGAGATCAGGGCGGCGGTCTACCGTGAGAGCATCCCCGCGGAGAAGATCGGGTTCATCTCAGGCCGCGAAGGATTCAAGATCGGCGAGTTCGTTCCTTCCACGATCGAGCTCCCGATCGAGGTCGAGTGGCCGCGTGGCTTGGGCGGCAAGGAGCCCCGTCGAACCTCCTGCGCGCCACGCCGACCTTCCGTGTCACGGCTCGGCATGCCCAACGGTGAAGCCGCGAACACGTGGGAGACCTTCAAGTCGACGGAGCTGTCCGTCCGCTTCGGCGACGCTGCGGCGGCGAAGGCTTGGAAGCAGCGCGACGACAACCCCGCCGTGCTTCGCATCGTCTACAAGGTCTTGAGCGCGACGAGCGACTCACACAAGGAGACGGCCTCCGGCATCACGCTCGACAGCGGCGCAGGCGGTCTCGTTCTCGTCCAGATCCTCGGAGCACAGCTTCGCGAGGGCGATTCGGTACTCGCGGAAAAGCCGCCGTCAAAGTGAGCCTCTGACTACGACCGCCGGGACATGGCGATCGCGCATTCGGTGGCACGGCATCGCGGCGGTTGTTACGCTTGCCGTGCGAATCGAAGCCGTCATCGAGATCGCCGAGTACCATGCCCCGTCGCTGCACCGTCTGCGACCACGCTTCGCGCGACGAGATCGATCGCGCGCTCGTGGCCGGCGAATCGTTCCGAGACATTGCGGGACGGTTCGCGGGGCTCACGCCCGCATCGCTGCACCGCCATCGCGGCACGCACCTCGCTGCAATCGTGCGGAAGGCGCGCGAGTCCGACGAGGCCGCGCGCGCGGGAAGCGTGCTCGACGAGGTTCGGTCGCTGCACGCGCGGACCCTCCGAATCCTCGCGAGCGCGGAAGCCGCGGGCGACGCCTCGACGGCGCTTCGCGCGCTCCGGGAGGCACGTGGGGGGCTGGAGCTGCTCGCGAAGCTCCTCGGCGAGCTGGACGAGGCGCCTACGGTCAATGTCGCGGTCGGATCCGATTGGCCCGTGCTGCGCTCGACGATCCTCGCCGCGCTCGAACCGTTTCCCGATGCTCGTGCTGCTCTCTCGCGCGCGCTCGCAGGGGATGCCGATGCACGTTGATCGGCGGGCCGACCTGCGCCACGCGCTCGATCCGGTCGCGTTCGCGGCCGAGCGCCTCGGCATCGTGGTCGACGATTGGCAAGCGCGCTTCCTGCGATCGCAGGCGGCGCGCCGGATCGTGCTCACGTCGCGGCAGAGTGGGAAGAGCACGACCGCGGCGATCGCTGCCGTTCATCGAGCGATCTTCTTCGCCGAGTCGCTCGTGCTCGTCGTCTCGCCGTCGCTCCGGCAATCCTCCCTGCTCTTCGAGAAGATCGCGGCGCACGTCTCGCGGCTCGGTCTGCACACGGACCTCTCGGAAGAGAACCGCTCGTCTCTGACGTTCGCGAACGGATCGCGCGTCGTGAGTCTGCCCGGAGGATCCGAGGAGACGATCCGCGGCTACTCGGGCGTGGCGCTCGTGCTCGAAGACGAGGCCGCATGGGTTCCGGACGCGACGTTCCACGCGGTGACCCCCATGCTCGCCGTCTCGCGCGGAAGCCTCGTGCTTCTGAGCACTCCGTGCGGCGCCCGCGGGCACCTGTTCGACGTATGGAGTCGCGGCGGCCGGGAGTGGGAGCGGTACAAGATCACGGCCGACGACGTGCCTCGGATCCCTCGCGACTTCCTCGAACAAGAGCGGAAGTTGAAGGGCGATCGGATCTGGCTACAGGAGTATTTCTGCGAGTTCGGCGATGCCGTGGACGCGTTCTTCAGCGCGGACGCCGTGCACGGCGCGATCTCCCCGGATGTCGAGCCGCTCTTCTTCGGATCCCCCTCATGAGCAGCTTCGCCGTCGGCGTCGATCTCGGCCAGCGGCACGACCCGACGGCGATTGTCGTCGTCGAGCGCTTCGACGCGTCGCCCGAGATCCACGTGCGCCACGTCGAGCGCGTGCCGCTGGGTACCGCGTACCCCGCCGTCGTGGACCGTGTCTCCTCGCTCGTGCGTTCGCCGCGCCTCGTGGGCGCATGCTCGCTGGCGGTCGACGCTACCGGCGTCGGCCGGCCCGTTGTCGATCTCTTCCACGCGGCGGGGCTCGTGCCGCTGGCGGTGACGATCACGGCGGGCACGTCCGCCGTGATCGCTGGCTCCGAGCACAAAATCCCGAAGCGCGATCTCGTCGGCGCTCTGCAAGTGCTGCTGCAAACGGGTCGGATCAAGATCGCGGCCCGCATGGCTGATCGCGCGGCACTCGTCGAGGAGATGCTTTCGTTCAAAGTCGCGATCTCGGTCGCGGCCCGCGAGACCTTCGGTGCGGAGAGCGGGGCGCACGACGATCTCGTCCTCGCGTTGGCGCTCGCGTGCTACGGCGCGCGCGAGGCGCCCGCGATAGCTCCGGTCGCTGGTGTCTCCGAGCCGTACCGCGACGAAGACGAGGACGATCCGTACGATTGGAGTTGGATGCGGGGCGCGGTGCGCTCGATGGTCGCGAGCTTCGATCGGCCGCCTGCGCCGCTGCCGGGCGTGTCCAGCGTCACCCCGCCGCCGCGGCGCCTCCCGCCCTACTTCGTCAGATAGCGTTTCGCAGGGGAAGGTTCGCGCCGGTGCGGCTTGCCACGAACGGTCCCGGTTGCGAGCCTTGCTTCATGTCAGCGGCCGTCGCCGGGACCGAACCGCCGATCGAGTCATGGCCCGAGTGGACCGCGTACGTCGCAGATCCTTCGCGCACGAGCCTGACCCAGCTCTGTCGTCGCGCGCCCGCACCTCGCCCGCTTCTCTTGGAGGCCATGACGAGGGCGTTCTCGCGGGGCGGTCACTGGAAGATCGCCCAACACATCGCCCTGCTCTACAGCGAAGAGCGGCGGCTGACGGAGGCTTGGTACTTCGCGAACCTCGCCGTTCAGCGATCGAACGGCGAGATTCACGCGAATCTTGCTCTCGCGCAGGTCTACGAAGATCGCCGACTCCCGCTCGCAGCGCTTCCCCTCTTCGAGACCGTTCGCCGACAACTGCGGCGCCTTCCCGTTCGTGAACGCCGGGTGCTCGAAGTGCCGCTCGCGGAGTCGTTCGCCCGAGTCTACGCGTACCTACGAGCGCCGCGCTTCGCGGCTCGATGGTGGCTTCGAGTGCGACGGCAGCCGCGGATCGAGGTGAGAACACTCATCCAGCTGCTACTCGCCGCCTACGCTACGGACTTCGAGGGGCTCGCGTACGAGACGGCACGGCTTCTCGCGCCGATGGATGAGCAGCTCGGGCCTCGCGTGCGCGTGCGCGTGAAGCAGTCGCTCCAAGCGCGCATGCTTCAGGTTCTGAGAGAACGCCCATGATGAGTGCCGATAACGCTCCCCGCTCCGATTGGCTCTTCTGCGGTCTCGTCAGGGCGCCCGGCCTTCTGTTCTCCGATCCAATGTGCTTCGGGATGTTCGAGCTGACCCGACGAGAGGAGAGCCGGGCTCGCTGGGAAACCGAGCTGCGCGAGTCAGCTGCCGAGCGCGGCGCCGCGATCGATCAGAACGTGATCAGGGCTCGATGCTTCTTCATGGATTCGACGTTCGCTGACGCATACGAATCCGGCGTGCTTCACGCTCGCGAAGTCGTCGGGTTGTTGCCGATGACCCTGACGCTGACGCCGTTCGAGTTCGTGCACGCGGGCTTCCTTGGCGACCTCCGCAACGGACATGCGCAGCGGTTTCCGCCGACGCGCCGCGAGCGCCTGGTTCGCCGCGGCGGGATCACCGCGACCATGGACGACCTGGCGGGGGAGCCGACCCTGACGCTGAACACGCTGCTCGTTACGGAGCCCGACGTCTACGGCGAGATCGGCGCGGCACTTCGGCGCAGCACCCACTGGCAGAACGTTGCCGCGATCGCGGGAGACACGAGCGAGGAGCTGCTCGCCCTCTGGATGGCTTGCGAGACCCTGACCCGAGAAAACGAAGGCGAAGTCCTGACGGCGAAGTTCGTGTCCGCCCTGGGATTTCCCAAGGGCATCTACGGGCAGCAGCTCGAACCGGCCGTGCGAGAGCGGTTCTTCACCAACGCGAAGATCGTCGACTGGACGCGTCAGCTATCCGCCCTGTTCGAGACCATGCGGAAGGCGAGGAACAAGATCGCCCACGCTGGGTACCGTGGCCTCGATCTGCCAGAGTTCTTCGACCGACCGGCTCGCCGCATGATCGGGACGGCCATGCGTTTGCTGCTGCCTCGGCTACAGCGACTCGCATTGGCCGCGATGCGCCTTCAAATCCGATCGGTTGCGGAGATGTGGGCACGCTTCGGAGCGGCGTTCATGTTGGACCGCATCGGCGCGCCGGAGGCGGATGCCGTTGGCACGGTCATCTACAGCCTCGAAAACGAGACGCCCTTCTGACCGTCGCCAAGGTTGATCTGGCTCAGGTCGGATGCGGCACGGCGTAACACCGGGTGCCCGCTGTTACGCTGCCCATCGAAACCGGTGTCACTTCTCGTGCGGCCCCGCCTACTCTGGCACCGATGGTGCGGGCTCCGACGTACGAACTCGACCGACTCGTCGACTACAGCGACGCTTCGATCCTCGCTGAGGTGCGCCGCGTCGCCGGCGTGCTTCCTGCGGGGCCGATCACCCGACGTGCGTTCGACCAGCTGTCGAAGGTCAAGTCGACGACATTGCTTCGCCGCTTCGGTGGGTGGCAACAGGTGCTCGACGCCGCGGGGATGCACGAGCGCTACTCCGGCCAGCCTGTAAGCTCGAAGATGCGAGCGCAGCACGGCCGCGAGTGGTCGGACGCGCGCGTACTCGAAGAGATCCGGCGCGTGGCGGCGATGCTTGGCGCGGAGAGCTTGACCGCGGAGGACTTCGAGCGTCACGGGGAACACGTCTCTACCGCGGTAGCTCGCGCGAGGTTCGGCACCTGGGCAAAGGCACTTCGCGCGGCGGGTCTGTCGGCGTCGAAGCACGCGCACCGCTACAGCGACGACGACTTCTTCGAGAACCTCTTGACCGTCTGGACGTACTACGGCCGTTCGCCGCGCTACGCCGAGTTGGACCGACCGCCCTCGACCATTTCGGCGGGCGGGTACTACAAGCGCTTCGGCACTTGGGGGAGAGCGAAGCTCGCGTTCATCGAGCGGATGAACGCGGACGGCGCTGCCGACGCAGCCTCGCCCGCGTCGTCACCGTCGGCGCCGGCGCCTCCGACGGCGGGCGCCGCGCGTCGCGAGCGGCGTTCGGAGGCAGAGCAACGGAGCATTCGGATCGGACTTCGTTACGAGATTCTCCGTCGCGATCACTTCCGTTGCGTGCTTTGCGGCGCGAGCCCAGCGACAGAGCCATCCTGCCGACTGCACGTTGACCACATTGTGCCCGTTGCCGCGGGTGGCCTCACGATCGCGACGAACCTGCGCACGACGTGCGAGCCCTGCAATCTCGGCAAGGGCGCGAAAACCGAGTCGGTGGGCGCTTGACAGTGCACGACGACGGTTTACGCTGTATCCCATGACGACGCGCGCTGTTGCCTACGTTCGCGTTTCGACCGACAAGCAGGCGGAGCACGGCGTCAGCCTCGAAGCCCAGCGCGCGAAGATCGAGGCGTACGCGACGCTGTACGATCTCGAAGTCGTCGAGATCATCGTCGACGCCGGCGTCTCGGCGAAGACGCTCGATCGGCCCGGCCTCTCGCGCGCGCTCGGGATGCTCCGCGGCGGCAAGGCGGAGGCGCTGCTCGTCGTGAAGCTCGATCGGCTCACGCGCTCCGTGAAGGATCTCGGCGATCTCGTCGAGCGCTACTTTGCTTCCGGAAAGTGGGCGCTTCTCTCCGTGTCGGAGCAGATCGACACCCGCAGCGCCGCCGGCCGCCTCGTGCTGAACGTGCTCGCGTCGGTGGCGCAGTGGGAGCGCGAGGCGACGGGCGAGCGGACGTCGGCGGCGATGGCGCACAAGGCCGCGTGCGGCGAGTTCACGGGCGGCGAAGCGCCCTACGGTTACCGCGTCTCCGAGGACGGCGTGCGGCTCGTCGAGATCCCGGCGGAACAGAGCGTGCTCGCGCAGGCGCGCGCGCTCCGCGCCGCCGGGCTCTCGCTCCGTGCCGTCGCCGGCGAGCTGGCGCGTGCGGGACTCGCCTCGCGCACCGGGAAGCCGTTCGCGGCGACGCAGATCGCGCGCATGACGGCGGCGTAGCCGTGGCGCGCATCGATTGGCCAGCGGTTCGCGCCGCGCGCGCGAAGCTCGCCGCGCTTGCCACGGCCCACCCCGAGCTTCGAGGCGCGTCGAGCGCCGACGAGTGGATCGCCACGTTGGAGGAGAGCGAAGCAATGACGAAGACGACGCAAACGGCGTTCCGGTTGCCCAACGATCTGATCGAGCGGCTCGATCGCTATGTCGATAAGCTGAACGCGGATTCGCCTGGAATCGAGCTGTCGCGCGCGGACGTGGTTCGCATGCTCCTGACTAAGGGCCTCGACGCCGCGGACGGCGGCACCAAGAAGCGGGCCAAGAAGTAGCGATGCCGCGCCCGGCTACAGGGACGCCCGTCTGGAAGAACGGGCGATGGCAGGCGCTGATCACGGTACCCGGTACCAAGCGAAGGAAGCTCGTCGAGATCGATCTGCCGATCCCGGAGCACGATCGCGAGTGGGCGGCGCGCGAGACCGCCGCGATCGCCCAGCTGACGCGCGGCGAGAACTACGGCCCGCTCAAGCCCGTCGCCGGCCCAGCGGAGACGGTTGAACAGTGGGCGGAGCGCTGGCTCCGCGCGCGGGAAGCGCGCGGCCTGGAGAGCGTCGCGGCGGACAAGAGCCGGATCAAGAATCATGTAGTCCCGGCGTTCGGGAAGAAGCCGATCCGTCTGGTCAACCGGCGCGACATCGAGCAGCTCGTCGAGCACCTCGACAAGCTGATTTACTCGCCCCACCCGAAGCGGAAGGGGAAGCCCGCGCTGGAGTCCAAAACGGCGCTGAACATCTTCGGAGTCGTGACGAAGATGTTCGACGACGCGAGGAACTCGAAGGATCTCGCGCTCCGCGTCCGCGCCGACGATCCGACCGACGGCGTGCGCGGCCCCGATCGCACCGCCCCGAAGGCGCTCGCCTTCCTGTATCCGGCCGAGTTCCTCGCCGTTGCGCGTTGCAAGCTCGTCGATCTCGATTGGCGTCGAACGATCGCGATCTCGGTCTACCTCGGAACCCGCCCCGAGGAGCTGGAGCCTCTGACATGGGCGGACGTGGATCTCGCGCGCGGCGTCGTCCAGATCCACAAGGCGACGAAGCGGCAGAGCGGGCGCGTCGGTCGGACGAAGACGGGACACGCGCGCACCGTCGTCGCGCCGCGAACGCTGTTGCCCCTCTTGGAGGTCATGCACAAGGAGACTGGCGGCACCGGGCGCGTGGTCGCGCAGCTGCCCCCGGAATCTCGCTGCGCAGAGCTGCTGCGCCAAGCGCTACGCGAGGCCGGCTGCGAACGCGCCGAGCTGTACGCTGACGACGCGTCCCGCAAGCACCTTCGCTTCTACGACACGCGGGCGACGTGCGCGACCTGGCAAGCGATCCGGGGCGACAGCGCGATCGCGATCATGGAGTACCTCGGGCACATGCGCTTCGAGACGACGCAGAAGTACGTCCGGCGCGTGCAGAATCTCCGCGACGTGTTCGGCGAGGTGTTCCCGCCGCTGCCGAGGGAGCTGCTCGGCGAGGGCGCTGCCGAGCCGGGCGAACCGTCACCGGAAGCGTCACCGTCACGTGAGATCGCGCACTTAGACGCGCCAACCGAGGGGGAGCCCCCAGCAGAGATCCCCGGGAAAGACGCCGATCGCGACGCGTCGGCACGCGCGATCTTGCGTTCAAATCCCATGGTTGGCTCGAATTTCTCGGGGTTTTTGGGGTCAAGTGAGCCAGGCGAGCCAGGCTCCGAGCCAGGCTCCCGCCGGTCGCCCCAGCCGGGCTCAATGCAGCACCCTCGACGCGCTCTCCGCGTCGTCGGTCTCCGTGTCCTCGTGCTCCGTCGCGCCGAGGAGGGAAGCGGGCAGGGCAGGGAACGGCTCGCCGTAGCGGCTCTTCCTCAGCACAGCCGCGATGTTGATGTAGTGCTCGGTCATCTCGGTGCTGCTGTGGCCTGCCCGCGCCTTCACGACGAGCAGCGGATCGCCTCGGACGGCCATCCACGTGATCCCAGTCGTCCGCAGGTCGTGCATCGTCATCCACTCGCGCGGCGGGTCCTTCGAGTTGTGGTGTAGCTCGTGGCGACTCACGGCCGCGAGCAGGAGGTCCGCACGCAGCAGACCCGCGAGGTCGCTCTCGCTCGCGAGTCGTCCGAACAGGCGGCCCTTGCCGCCCGACTCGCGCTTCATCGCGACGAGGAGCGGCATCAGCTCCGGCTCGATCGACATCGGCAGGCGCGCCATGCCGTTCTTCGGCGCCTTCTCGGTGCCCAGCTCCCGGCTGATCGAGCGCTGGATCGTCACCTGCTCGTGCGCGAGATCGAAGTCGATCCAGTCCAGCGCCTCCAGCTCGGCGGGGCGCAAGTAGAGGTAGATCGCGAACGCGTACGCCCGGCGTCGAACGAGCGGCACGACGGGGCAGTTCATCAGCTTGATGAACTCGCTCGGGAAGATGTGGACCTTCGCCGTCAGCCGCCCTTTGTCGGGGGGAGGGATGTCACGCGCCGGGTTCGTCGTCAGCACGCGGAGCTTGTCGTTCTTCGAGTTGGTCGCGTCCTTGAAGGCTTTGGTGACGGTGCCCCAGATGTTCGTCGCGGTCTTCCAGCGGATCTCATCGTGCGCGACCGCGCGGTCGAGCGCTGCGACGAGCTGGCGGAGGTCGTCTGGCGTGACCGCATCCATGCGCTTGTTCTCGCCGAGGGCGGGGATGATCCACGTCTTCACGTGCGAGGCGGGCGCGCTTGCGGCCTGGCCGCGCCGTTCCCGGTCTTCGAGGTTCGTCTCGAACCAGCCCGCGATCGTGGTCGTGTCCGTGCCGGTACGGGCCTCGCGGGCATCTTCGGTCGCAGCCGCTTCGTCCTTCCGGGTCCATCGCTCCTCGATCGCCTTCTTCGCGATCCGGGCTGCTCGCTCCCTCGCCTGGTCCTCGCTGAGCCCTGGCGGGAGGTGGATCCAGGGCCGCGAGCCGTCGATGAAGCTGACCCTCACCTTGTAGTGGTCGCCCGCGAGGACCACCTGGCCGGTGCGCACCGCCGCAGCCTGCCGCTTCGAGAGCGTCACTTGCGGCCTCCCTTGCGGCTGCCGACCGAGGCGAGCAGTTCGTCGTCGGTGACGTTCGCGCGAACCGGCTTGGCCTTCTTCACGCACGACGCGACGTAGTTCTCCCAGTCGGCCGCGAGCACCATGTTGCGTCCCGCGACAACGGCAAATCGGACCCGCTTGTTGCGGATCGCGTCGCCGAAGGCGCGTGCCGACGTTCCGGGAGGAAGATTCGCGGTGCTGTACGGCCCTGTCGTGCTGGCCGTCACCGGCTGGCCCGACGCGGACATCGCGGAGCCGACGACGCGTTGGACGGTGCCGACGAGATCGGTGAGCGCCCGCACCAGGCCGGCGCCGCCGATTTCCGTGTCGGTGTGTCGCCGGATCGGCAGGTCGGCGCGGTAGTCCAGCCCATCCTCGGGTGCCGCCTCGACCGCGTAGCGGACCCAGACGTATTGGGGATCGGGCAGGTCGGCACCGTCGCGGACCGCCTCGGCGTCGATCGGATCATCGAACCCGATCTCGGTGATCGCCGAACCGGCGGCGCGTGCGCGATCGTCGTGGGCCACCGCCTCACTACGTCGAATCGACGCAGATTTCAGCGGCGCGCTCACTTGCCCCGCTCCTGCTCGTACCGACGCTGAGCGGCCTCGGCGACCGCTCGCACGAGGTCATCCTGCGCACGGATCCAGAGGTCGAGCGCGTCGCGCACTACATCTGCGGGGATGCGACCGACGACCGCAGCGACGGCCTTCAGGAGGGCGACCTCGCGCGGGTAGACCGCAACCGACGTCGTACGGCGACCAGAGACTTGCTTGGCTTCGGACACGGGGAGACCTCGTGCCGCGCGTCCCGTGGGGCCTCTGGTTCCGCACTTGGCGGGGGATTCCACGTCCGCAGCCCGAGAGCCCCGCTATCTCCGCCCTGCACACGCAGAGCATCATCGCCACGAGGTTGTCCCGCTGTCTGGCCGGACCATACGCCCGAAATTCCGATACGCAAGCCCGTCGAGAACTGGATAGGTCGATTTGTGCGACACGGGGGAACGGATGTGCGCCGAACGCCGGTGAGGCTCGTACGGGTCGAGCCTCGTGCGGCACCTGTTGGTCGGGGCGCCGCTGAATCCGTCGACCTGCCTTCGTAGCAGGGGCATGGCTACCAACACCGCCCCCACCGCGAAGTCCCCCCAGAACACCAACATCAAGTCGGCCGAGCCCCCGAAGGCCGTCGACACCAAGCCCGACGTCGCCCCCCAGGCCGTCGAGCCCGTGCAGGCCTCGGAGGCTCCGGTCGCCCCGACCCAGGCCGAGGCCCCGAAGAGCAACGACAAGGGCGGCGAGAAGGTCATCATCTCGCTGTCGGTGAGCCCCAAGCTCGCGAAGCAGGTGCGCCTCTTGTCCAAGTTGGAGGCGCGTTCGATCACCAGCATCTTCGTCGACTCGGTGGCGGCCGAGATCCCCGCGCGCCTGAAGACGGCGCTCGCGTCGATCGTCGAGGAATGATCGACGACGACGAGACGGCGGGCGAGACCCTTATCAAGCCCGCCGTGCTCTTCGACTTCACGCGCGAACGGGTCTACGAGATGGCCCGCTCTGTGGCGCCCTTGCTCGACCCTCAAGAGCGACAGCTGCTCGACCCCGAGCTGCGTCCCGAACATCGCGTCGTTGTCGATCAGATCGAGGCGCTGCCGTGGGGCGATCCAAGTTCCTCCGTTGAGCACGCCTTCGCGATACTCAAAGGCGCGACCGTGCCAGGTGGCCCGATCGACCCCAACGACGACCACGGCGACGTGCCCTGGTGCCGGATGCTCGTGAGACTGATCGACGTGCCCACCGTTGGAACGCGCGCAGCCAGGCAATGGTTCGTCCACCTGTGGAGGCTGCGCACGGAGGACGTGCTCGTGTCCTCGGTCGTCGAAGCCGTGGCCGCGTACGCGGTCGCGGTCTTTGAGCATCGACGCGGTCGCGCGCACGAAGCCGAGCGGTGGTCGATGACGGCTGGGTTCCAGACGGACTTCGAGCCACGCGCCGCACTCGGGGTCGTCGCGTTCGTAAGGGCCGCCAGGCTCCTCGAACCCGTTCTTCGAGGGCGCAGGTCTTCGAGCCCGTGAGGATCGCCGTGCCGCTCGTGATCTTCGCGGTCTTCAAGTGGCACGACCCACGATGGGTCTCGCCCGAAACCCGCGCGGTGAGCGGCCATGTCTACAAGGTGATCGACGACGACGCGGGCGCGTGGGGCGGGATCACCTACGACGCGATCCAGCACTGTGACATCCGGCCCCTTCGTGACTTCGCCTGCGGCAGCGAGGTCTTCCTCGAAGCCGATCACCCCGGGGAAGTCCTCGACGACGACGATCCCGAGGCCAGCCGCATCTGGTGGCGTGCCCTGCTCGTCACCTGCATCATCTCGCCAGGGGGATCCTCGTGAGCCGCCAGAAGCGCCGCCGTCGTCGTCGGTCCCACCAGGCCCAGGCCCCCGCGCCCGTCGTCCCGGTCGTCGAGCGGCCGGTCAACTGGCCGAGGTTGAGGCAGCTCTTCGCGAACATGAGCCACCGGGGCACGAAGCTCTTCGCGGGCTACGTGCTCGCGCCGGTCGTCGTTGATGCCCGCTCGCCCGAGGAGATGGTCGCGGCGACGGAGCGCGCGCTGGTCGACGAGACCAAGAAGCAGCCGCCGTCCTGATCCGGCGGAAATTACTGGGCCATTACCCGAGCGACCCTTGCAGGACACGGGTACGCGCCAAATTCAGGCTGCGCACGGACATGGCGAGGAGCGACGTCCGATCGCGTAGAAGTCGGACCCCCCACCCCCTGATCGAGATGGGCACGCGGGGGGTGCGG
>JAJXTK010000686.1 GCA_021783935.1 Myxococcales bacterium
ACGTGGCCCCACACGTCGAGGTACGGTTTTCCCGAGCGCAGGGCGCGCCGCGCCGCGCATACTGCGGCCGTGCCGACCCCTCGCGAGCGCGTCGAGGCCGCCGTCTCGCAGGCCGTCGGGTGCGTGCGAGTCCGCGTGCACGCGCAGCCGCGAGCCAAGCGCGACGGGCTCGTCGACGCGCTCGACGACGGCCGCGGCGGCGTGGCGCTGAAGATCGCCGTCCGCGCGCCGCCGGTCGAGGGGGCGGCGAACGCGGCCATCGAGGCGCTGCTCGCCTCCCTGCTCGACGTGGCGCGCGGGCAGGTCAACGTGGCCAAGGGGACGAGCGGACGAGCGAAGCTCGTCGAGGTGCGCGGCCTCTCGCGCGAGGCGATCGTGGCGGCGATCGCGGCGGCGCTCGCGGGCTGAGCGCGCGTGCACGACGCGGCGATCGGCGCTGGCAGCGCTGTGGAGCTTACCCTGGCCCGGCCGCCGCTCTCCCGTGTCATGCCGTGATTTTTCGCGCGATCGACCACGGCTTGGTGACGGTCGCAGTTTTGGCAGGCCGTTCATCGACGGCCTGCTAGATCGTGGGGCTCCATCGTGCCCGCCCCCGCCGTGCCCCACCCGATCGCGCGCCTCCCCGAGGAGTGGCGCGACGCGCTCGTGCGCCTCGGCGAGCGTCCGTTCCGCGCCCAGCAGGTCTTCCGGTGGATCCACCGGCGCGACGTCGTCGACGCGTCGGCGATGACCGACCTGCCCGCTCCGCTGCGCGACAGGCTCCTCGAGGAGGGGCTCTCGCCGGTGCTCGAGACGGTGATGGTCCGCCGCGCTGCCGATCGCACGCGCAAGCTCGTCGTGCGCTTCGGCGACGGCGCGACGGTCGAGACGGTGCTGATCCCTGCGGTGAGCGGCCCCGGCGCCCCCGGGCGCGTCGTGGCGGAGGAGGAGCAGGACGCCGACGCCGCGAGCGTCGACGACCTCGACGAGGCGGACGAGGGGGAGCGCGGCGCCGAGGCCACACGCGTCACGCAGTGCATCTCGACCCAGGTCGGCTGCGCGATGGGGTGCGTCTTCTGCGCCTCGGGGGTCGCGGGCCTCAAGCGCCACCTCGGCCCCGAGGAGATCGTCGCTCAGGTGCTCCTCGGTCGTTCGCTGCTCGAGCCCGGGGAGCAGCTGCGCAACGTCGTGCTCATGGGCATGGGCGAGCCGCTGCACAACTACGAGGCGACGGCGCGCGCGCTGCGCCTGCTGCTCCTGCCCGAAGGGATCGCCCTCTCGAACCGCCGCGTCACGGTCTCGACCTCGGGGCTCGTGCCGGAGATCGATCGGCTCGGCCGCGATTTCGGCGGGCAGGTCACGCTCGCCATCTCGCTGCACGCGACGACCGACGAGCAGCGCTCGGCGCTGATGCCGATCAACAAGAAGCATCCGCTCGCCGAGCTCATGGCGGCGCTGCGGCGCTACCCGCTGCCGAAGCGGCGCCGCATCACGATCGAGTACACGCTCGTCGCGGGGCAGAACGACACCCACGACGACGCCAGGCGCCTCGCCAGCCTCCTGCGGGCAATCCCGGTCAAGATCAACCTGATCCCGATGAACCCGATCCGCACCTCGTCGCTCGCCCCGCCGATGGCGCCGCGCGTGCTCGCCTTCCAGCGCGTGCTGCTCGACGCGGGCTACTCGTGCTTCATCCGCAGGCGGCGCGGCGACGAGGTCGACGCGGCGTGCGGCCAGCTCGCCCTGCACGGCGAGAGGCCGCGGCCGAAGATCCCGTTCGCGAGCGGCGGCAACGGGTAGCGCGCACGAGCGACCTCGGCCATCATCGCGGCCGCCATGAGCCGGAAGCCAGGCGCGCGCGCGCCAACCGCGAGCGAGCAGGCCCTGCGTCGCGCCGCCGAGCTGCACCGCCGCGGGGAGCTCGCCGCCGCGAGCGCGATCTACGAAGAGGTGCTGCGCGCAGAGCCAGGCAACGCGGAGGCGTGCCGGCTGGCGTCGATGGCCGCGCGCCAGGCAGGCGCGCTGGATCGCGCGCGCGAGCTCGCCGAGCGCGCGGTGTCGGCCGCGCCCCGCGCCCCGCTCGCGCACGTCGCGAGGGCGGAGGCGCTCGCGGCGCTCGACCGACGCGACGAGGCGATCGCGGCGCTCGAGACCTCGCTCGGCCTGTCACGCGGTCCGTCGGTCATGGCCTTCCTCGGCGATCTGCTCATGCAGCGAGGCGACCTCGTCGGTGCGGAGCGCTGGCTGAACGAGGCGCTCTCGATGCAGCCCCGCCACCCCGCGGCGTCGTTCCACCTGGCGACGCTCGCGCGACGCACGTCGCGCCCCGCGCTCGCCGCGCGGATGCTCGAGCGCTTCCTCGAGACCAGCCCTGCGGTGTCGGCCGCCTGGAGCAACCTCGGCGCCGCGCTGCTCGCCCAAGGGCACGTCGCGCGCGCGGTCGACGCCCTTCGGCGCGCCGTCGCGCTCGATGCGCGCGCGCACGAGGCCTACGGCAACCTCCTGCACGCGATGCTGCTCGACGATCGCGCCACGCCGACGCAGATCTTCGAGGAGCACGTGCGGCGCGGGCTCTTGCTCGCCTCGCAGCTCGACGTCCGCAAGCTCGAGCGCGCCGACGTGACGGGGCGTCCGCTGCGCGTCGGCTACCTGTCGCCCGACTTCCGAGAGCACCCCGTCGCGCTGTTCATCGAGCCGCTCCTGCGCGCCCACGACCCCGCGCGCGTCGAGGTGACCTGCTACCACGACTCGCCGACCCACGACGCGGTCACCGCGCGGCTGCGCGCGCTGCCGGTCCGCTTGCGCGACGTGGCGAGCCTCGACGACGACGCGCTGCTCGAGGTGATCGCCGGCGACCGCATCGACGTGCTCTTCGATCTCGCGGCCAACACCGGCGGCAACCGCCAGCCGCTCTTCGCGCGCCGCGCGGCGCCGATGCAGGTGAGCTACCTCGCCTACGCGGCGACCACCGGGCTGACGACCATGGACTACCGCGTCACCGACGCGGTGGTCGATCCCCGCGGCCAGACCGACAAGCTCCACACCGAGAAGCTGCTCCGGCTCCCCGATGTGCTCTGGTGCTACCAGCCGCCCGCCGAGGCGCCCGAAATCGCCCCGCGCGCCGCCGACGCGCGCCCGCTGCGGCTCGCGTGCTTCCAGCGGCTCGCGAAGCTCTCCGACCGCGTGCTCGACGCCTTTGGCGCGATCCTCGGCCAGCTCCCCGAGGCGCGCCTGCTCTTGCAGACCGACGCGCTCGGCGAGCCGGCGGTGCGCGAGGGCTTCGCCAGGCGGCTCGCGGCGCACGGCATCGACGCGGGCCGCGTCGAGCTGCGCGGGCACGCCTCGATGGGCGACTATCTCGCGGCGCTGTCGGAGGCCGATGTCGCGCTCGACACCTTCCCCTACTGCGGCGGCACCACCACGTGC
>JAJXTK010000064.1 GCA_021783935.1 Myxococcales bacterium
GCGGTCGGCTTCGGCGCAATCACCGTCGTCGATGGCCCGGTGCTCGCACCGCGCCTGCGCCACTGCGGCGGCAGCGCGTTCCTGCGCCAGCTCGTGCGCTGGTGCGCCAAGCGACTCGGCATCTCCGTGGTCGAAGAGTCCGGCCTGCTCGGCGACGAGCAGATCGAGCTCGCCCTGGTCGACGCCGAGACGGCCAAGCGGCCGCTGCGCTCGCGCGTCGCGATCGCCCTTCGCTGCGACGACGTGCGCACCGGCGAGGCCGCGCTCGAGCTCCTCGAGTCGCGCGGCTTTCGCGTGGTGCTGACGCCGTTCGATCCGGCGCGCGCGAACGATCGCTTCCTCTTCCGCCCGGGCCCGCTCATGAGCGACGCCAGTCGCATCGACGCCAACGGGCTCACGCGCGCGCTGCGGAGCCTGCTCGGCGCCGCCGAGATCGACGGCGAGCGCTGGCCGCTGATGGAGCTCACCGACGAGGACGACGAGCCGGAGATCGTGCTACCGGTCGCACGCTGCCGCGAGGGGCTGTTGCGCCCGTACGCCGGCGACGCGGCCCAGCGCTTCGAGGTGGTCGTCCGCACCGATTCGCCCGACCGCAGCCAGCCGCTCCGCGCGGCGCTGCTGGCCGCTGGCTTCGCGGAGGTGCGCACCGAGCGACTTCCCATGCCCGCGTTCGGCTGGTCGGTCTCGTACGGCGCGCTCGGTCGCTCCTCGGCCGCCGCGCTCGGCCTGCGCGAGGCGGTGCGCGCCGCCCAGGCCGCGGACGCGACGATGGCCGACGCGCGGCTCTGGGAGATCACCGGCGAGAGCACGCGTCGGATGCGACGTCCCGACCGCGAGGACGCCGAGAGCGTGGTCGTCATCGAGGCCCCGTTCGCGCTCGCCGATGCGCAGCAGACCGACGAGCGCCGCGCCCTCGAGCTGCGGCGCGTGCGCGTGTTGCTGCGCCACGCGCCGGGCGTGGACGTGAGTCAGACCGTGAGCGCGCTGCGCGCGATGGGCGTGCGCGCCGTTCGCGCCGACGAGGACGCCGACCCCGACGCGACGGTGCAGCTCGGCGGCGCGCACATGCTCGCGGTGGAAGCCCTCGCGCGCTTCGCCGAGCCCACCTTCGACACGCCGCTCGCCTTCGAGCGCGTCTGGCACGAGCGCGACTACGACGTCGGCCTGCCGGTGCGCCCGTCGGCGTCGACGGTGACCGCCCCCACCGCACAGCGAGCGCGTCGCCGGCTGCGCGGTCATGTGCCTGTGCGCGCCTTCATCGAGGAGACCGACCGGGCCGTGCGCATCGGCGACGTCTGGCTCGACAAGCGCGGCTCGTCGCATCCGCTCGTCCCCTCGCCCGAGCTCGGTCGCGCGCTGGTGCTCGACGACGAGACCGCGTCGACGCTCCTCCACGTCGCACGCGCGGTGCAGCTTCGCGAGCCGTGTCTGCTCGAGGGGGAGACGAGCACCTCGAAGACCTCGTCGATCCTCTGGCTCGCCGCGCGCCTCGGCGTGCCGCTCGCGCGCCTCAACCTCCACGGCCACACCGACGCGGGCGAGCTCGTGGGACGCCACCTCCCCGCCCCGGGCGGCGGCTTCGCGTGGTGCGACGGCCTGCTCCTGCGCGCGCTGCGCGAAGGAATGTGGGTCCTGCTCGACGAAGTGAACCTTGCGGAGTCGGCGGTCGTCGAGCGCATCGACGCGTTGCTCGAGCGCACGCCGACGCTGGTGCTGACCGAGCACGATCACCGCGTGTTCGGCGCGGGCGGCGAGCCGATCCACAGTGCGTTCCGCGTCTTCGCGACGATGAACCCCACCGGCTACGCCGGCCGCGCGCAGCTCAGCCCCGCCTTCCTCGATCGCTTCCGCGCGCACCGCTTCGTGCGTTCGCCTGGCGAGCCCGCGGTCACGGCCATGCTGCGCGCGCGCGTAGATGGCGCGCAACCGGACGTGGTGGTCGACGGCGAGGCCTGGTCCGGCGAGATCGATCCCTGCCCTCCCAACGCAGCGCTCGCCTCGGTGCCCGGAATTCGCGCAGCGCTCGATCAGATCGCCCGCTTCCACGTCGCGGCCGACGAGGCGCTTCGCGTCGAAGGCTCGGGCCTCGGCGTCTCGAGCACCGCGGCGCCGACCCGACGCGCCCTGCTCTCGGTGCTCGATCTGCTCGAGCGCTCGATTGCCGACGGCGCGTCGCTCCCGCGCGCGATGGCCCGCGCTCTCGACCGCTATTACGTCGCGCGCGTCGCGCCGGGGCCGGAGCGCGAGGCGCTCACGCGGCTCATGGAGGCGCACGGGCTCGACGGCGCGCAAGACGACCGACCTTCGCGCGAGGGTCTTCTGGAGGGCGCAGAGAGCGCGGCGAGCGGCGACGAGCTCGCGGCCGAAGAGGCCGCGCAATGAGCGAGGGGACGCTGCGCGCGCTGGCGGCGGGGCTCTGCGCGGACCGCGGCGTCCGCGTGCTGCTCGGTCGCGCGTGGTGCTACCACGGTGACTCGCACACCATCGAGGTCCCGGAGCACCAGCTCGAGGAGCTCGGTCCAGTCGCGTGCGCCGGCATCATCGCGCACGAGGTCGGGCACGCCTGGCTCTCGCGCTATCACGCGTTCGCCCCCACGGGCGTGATCCCCACTGCGACGATGCTGGCGCTGAACGCGATCGAGGACGGACGCGTCGAGCGCTGGATGATCGGCCGCTACCCCGGCGTCGCGCGCTGGCTCGAGAAGGCGCACGCGGACCCCGGCGAGGAGCCCGGCACGCCGCTCCTGACCTTCCTGCTGGCGTGCGTGCGCGCAGCCACGCAGGCGAACCCACCCGACGTCCAATCGAAGTACCCGCTTGTGCGCGTGGCGCTGCAGACCACGCACGCCGCGCGAAAGGCCTACGTCGGCGACTTTCTCCCCGATCCGACGCTCACGCCGCCGGCCGACGCCGATGCGCTGTGGGACCGCGAGGTCTCCGCCCACGATCGGCACAAGTCCCCCGAGGACGCCCGCGAGGCCTGGGTCCGCGTGTTGGCGCACCGAGCGCTGGTGCACGCGCGCGAAACGATCTTGCCGTGGGTCGAGATCCTCCTGGAGGAGGAGATCCACGCGATCGCCTGCGCGCTCGAACGCCCGGCCTTTCGCGTCCAGGTCTCCGCGACGCGCAGCTCGCTGATCGACCGCCTCGTGCATCGCGCGCTCGCCTCGGCGGCGCCCGGCGCGCGGAGCCAGAGCTCGGAGCAGATCGCGCGCGCGACCGAGCTGCTGCGGAGCCTCTACGACAGCGCGGCGCAGTCGAGCGCTGCCGGTGGCAGTGCCATTCGCGGCGCCGTGCGCGGCACGCCGGACCGCCACCCCGGGCGACGCGAGCGCGCGCGATACGAGGAGCTCCTCGCCGACACGGCCGTCGTGCGCGGTCGCCTGCTAGCCGCCCTTCGCCCGGCCTTTCCGCCCACCGAACGCCCGACCTCGGGACGGGCCCGCTCGCACGGGCTGCGCATCTCGCTGCGCCACGCGCTCGCCGCCGAGGCCGATCCGCGGCGCGGCACGACCATCTTCGCGCATCCCGGCGCCCCCGCACGCCCCCGGCCGGCGTTCACGTTGCTCCTCGATCTCTCGGGCTCGATGCGCGGCGCCAAGATCGCGAGCGCACTCCGCGCCGTCGTCACGGTCGCCGAGGTGCTCGACGAGCTGCGGATCCCGTTCGCGCTCGACGGCTTTCAGGATGAGCGCATTCCGGTCCTCGCGCACGGCGAGGCGATGGGGCCGGCGCACCGGAGGGCGATTCAGGAGCTCGCGTTGGAGGTCTGCGGCGACCGGCCCGGCGGGCACAACGAGCCGTCGTTCAACGACGATGGGCCATGTCTGCTTCAGGCGGCAGAGCGTCTGGCGGCGGTGCAGGCGGAGTCGCGGTGGCTGCTGGTCGTGAGTGACGGGCGGCCGGAGGGGAAGTACTCGAGCGAGGATGATTTGCGGGCTGCGATCGCGCGAGTGGGGGAGATGCGGCCGCGGGTGCACTTGGTCGGGCTCGGGCTCGGTCGGGCGACGGATCACGTGAGCGAGCTGTATCCGCGGCATGCGGCGGGGATCGAGGTCGAGGCTTTGCCGGGGAAGCTCGTCGAGATCGTGCGAGGATGCGTAGGGGTGTAGGCGACTGACCGCAGGAGAGAACTTGGGCTTTCGCGATGTCTGGCAAGAAGGCGACGGAATCTCCCTGCCGACGCTCAAGTTCGAGCAGATGGTGTCCTCTCGTCAGTTGGTCCGTCGCTCGGACGGCATGTACGAGCGAAACCTCGACCGCAAGGTGGCCGCGTTCGATGGGTTCGAGACCTTCTTCGACGAGCGCGGCCCCTATTCCGCTCGTCCGAACGACGAACGAGTGATCGTCACGCGTTGCGAGACGCCCATCCAGAGCGTCAAGGCCGTCGCCACCGCCGCGCTCTCGATCCCAGAACACCCTCGCGCACGGTGGCGAGAGCGGGTGGTCGCGCTCGGCCTTGCACGGGATGACTCGGATGCTGAAGTGCTCGCTTGGTTTCGGCGCGCTTCGCCCCGCCGCGAGCATCCCGACCGCCGTGGCAACGCCCCCGAGGCTGTTGCCACGCTGTTACCACGCGGGGCAGGATTTCAGGGCTCCCAGCGTCCCGTCGTGTCCTGGTGCGCTCGGTTCGTCCGAGCATTTTCACCGGAAAACTTGAGCCAACCATGGGACTTGAACGCACGTTCAGGACGCGCGTTCGAGCCTGTTTTCTCGGTGGATCGTGAGATGAGCCTGGCTCGGTCGGGGGCGGCGTTCGGCGGGTGATGCGCGGGTGTGCGACGGATCTGCATGGTTCCGATCCAACCGGGGGATCGGGCGGGGCGGATCAGTAGAGCCCCAGCTTCTCAGCCTCGGCCGCCAGCTCGTTTAGGACGGACTTGCGGTTGGCTTCGGCCGCCTGAGCGCGCTCGCGAACGGACAGCAGCAGGAACCAACGCGAGATGTCCGCCGTGTCTGGCTGCTGGCCGCTCTTGAAGCGGGCGAGCATCACCTCGCTCGACATCTCGTGCCGCACCTCGAAGGCAAGGATCTCCGCGTCGAGCATCGCGAGCGAATCGTTCGAGTTCCCGCTCTTCGCGCGACGAACGAGGGCGTCCAGCGTCCCGTCCTTGCGGGGCTGGTCCATCTTCGTGAGGTCGGCGAGCGAAACGACGTGGCGCATGGAGGTGCCTTCGCTGAAGGCCTGGGGCCGAGCCGGTCGCGATGCAACGTCCGGTGGACGTTGTTGCGTCCTGCGAGCGCTGATGCCGCTGCCTTTTCAGTACCCGAGCCCGCTCTTCTCGGCCTCGGCCTTCAGCGCGTCGAGGACGGCCTGCCGCCCGGCGTCGTCCGGCGTGACGACCCAGTACTCGTTCTGCACGAGCCCGCTCTCGAAGCTCCGGCTCCGAACGAGATCGAGCCGAACGTCCCCGCCGGTCGGGCCGAACAAGCGGATCCCGCCGCCGAGCAGCACGGGGACGACGGAGAGAGTGATGTCGGTGACGAGCCCCGCCGCGAGGAACTGCTGGATGACGTTGCCGCCGTCGACGTAGACGCGCCGAACGCCCTCGCGCGCGAGGCGCTCGATCAGGACACCCGGCAGGCCGTCGAAGAACTCCTCGCCGTGCTGGCTCTTCGGATGAGCGTGCGTCAGCACGATGCAGCGCTTGCCCGCGTACGGCCACGTCTCGAAGCGAAGGACGGTCTCGTACGTCTTGCGGCCGATGACGAGGGCGTCGACCGTCTCGAAGAACGCCGCGTAGCCGTAGTCCTCGCCGGGGCGCTCTGCGACTGAGAGCCAGTCGATCGCGCCGTCCGGCCGCGCGATGAAGCCGTCGAGGCTCGTCGCGATGAAGACGGAGCACCGCGGGCGCACCACGACGACCTATCGGGCGCGTTCGAGCGGCGCAAGGTGCCGACGACATGCGAAGCGAGCGTCGCCCCGCCACCGCTCCCGAGCACCTCGGCCGACGGCACGCCCTCTCCGGCCTGCACCACCTCGGCCCCCCTGATCCTTCGTTGCCCCCGCTCCTGCATGGCCCCCACGACCCATCTCCCCGCCCGCGTGGCCCGTCGCTTCCAGGCCGCCGTCCTTCTGCACACGGAGCACGAGACCGACGAGTACATCGGCACGTGCTCGGAGGGCGCGAGCGTCGGGACGCGGGACCTCCTCCGGCTCCTGGTCTCGCGGGGGATCCAGCCCACCGAGGTCCGGTTCACGCGGCGCCTCGCCGAGAACATCACGCGGTTCGAGGCCGCGACGATCAAGGGCACGGTGAAGGGCACCGTGACGATCAAGACCAAGTTCACGCCGGAGAAGGTCGATGCGTACGCGGAGATCACGCTCGACCAGGATGCCGATGGCACCCCCGTTCCCGCTGCTGGCGTCGTTGGGATCCTGCTCGAAGAGTTGCGCGACATGGCCCTGTGGATCGCCGACCGGCCCGAAGAGATCGACGCGCACGCCGTCGTGCAGCGAATCGAGGACATCCAGGAGCGGGTGCATCTGCTGGGGTGGTGACGGGTGGGTGGTTCAGGAGCGGCGGCCAAATTGAGGCGCGCCGGTCGCAACAATGTCCGGTCATGGCTGCTGCGTCTTGACCGCCACTGCGCCGCGTCCGCTCCTAGGGGGAGGAGGCCCGGCCCATGAAAATCCATCGCGTTGCGTCGACCTTGGTGGGGTCCGTGATCGTCTACGTGTTCGTTGCCTGCTCGGCTGACACGGCCAGTCAGGTCTCGAAGCAGTCCGACGCCGGGAACGACGTCGCCATCGGCAACGTGCTCGATTCCGTCGTCGACTCGCTCTACGACTCCCTCGGCGTTGATGGGCACTCACCCGTCCCCGACGCGAATGCAGGCCCGTCCGACACGAGCGGGTCAAGGATCAAAGTGCGCAATCAGGTCACAACATCGCCAGACGGCGCAAAGGTCACGACGTTCTGGGAGTACTTCGACACCACGCTCAACATCCCTTGCAGTCCGGCGAACGCTGCGGATGACACGCTCCGGTGTCTCCCGGCCGGAACCACGGCCGCCAACGCGAGCGGCTACTACTCTGACGCGTCTTGCTCGAATCCATTCTTCTACGTCGCGACGACGAGCTGTACCGGAACGGTCTCGTGGGGGACCGTCTTGGAGGCAGGCGCGAGCTGCGGCAGCTACCATTATCGGTGGTACAACGTGACCCAGATCGCCACGCCGACGACCTACTACACAAAGAGCGGCACGAGCTGTGTCAAAGGTACGGGCGCATTCCCGCTACCTGCAACCAGCTACACGGTCTACTCGGGTGTCGAGAAGCCCGCCAGCGCGTTCTCGCCGATGACCCAGACGTACGAGAACCAGTAGATCCCCGCCGAGGCCATGACGCACAGGCCGGAGGCTGGTTCTTGGGGGTCGTCCTGGACGACCCGGAACCCTCGCGACTTCGCCGGAACGGTGGCTCTCTGAGACGTCATCTCGATCACGAACGCATACTCAACGAGTTGTGGTCAACCCCAAGAACTTGTGGTGCCATCGTCATCATGGCCACCAAGAAGCCCGCCCCCAAGAAGATCACGAAGACCGCCTACGTGATGGCCCTGCCGCTCGACATGCCCGCCAAGTTGGTCGTCGCGAAGGCCAAGGCAGACGGGATCGAGCTGAGCGAGGGGCACGTTCACAACATCCGGTCGGCAGCGAAGACGAAGACGAAGGCCAAGCCGAAGGCGGCCAAGGCCAAGAAGGCCTCAAAGAAGGCCGCAGCCCCCAAGGCCACCGCCCCGAGTGCGGCGGGCACGATGAGCAAGGCGGACTTCGTTCGTTCGCAGCCCCCGGACATGAAGGCCGCCGACGTCGTGAAGGCCGCGCGGAAGGCGGGCCTCAAAATGGCGGTCAGCACGGTCTACGAAACCCGCGCCTACGACCGGCGGAACGCTAAGAAGGCGGGCAAGAAGGCCCCCGACGCGAAGGCTGCGGCGCCCGCTCCCGTTACTGCCACGAAGGCCGTTGCCCCTATCGAAGCCTCGACGGGCTCCGAGATCGCGTTCAGGAAGCTCGTCATCGCGCTCGGGGTCGAGCGCGCGACGGCCATCCTCGCGGACGTTCGGCGCAAGTTGGACCAGTTGGTCGCGGGGGGATGAGGAACCGCGCGCTCGTCGGGGTGAACCGTCAAGCGTTCCTTGACGGTTCGGCTTCTAGATTCGGCTCGCGACGGCATCGCCCGGCACCGCCGACGCCACCGTGATCCGGTACTCGTCGCCGCCGTCGCGGACCTCAGTGTCGATGACGATCCTGTCGTCGTCCGCGTAGTCCTCGCGACGCGTCGTGATCAAGTACGCGAGCAGTTCGCGCGTCTCGGCCGAAAGCGGGATCCCGATCGATCCGGCGGCCTCGACGAGCCAGTCCGCGACGACCTCGGGCGGCTCGGACATCTTCGTCGCGGCGTTCCAAACGGTCGCTGCGAACCGGACGCCGTTGGTGAAGACGCGTATGTCCCCCCGAAGCGGTTCGAGCATGGGCGCCGCCCACTCCTTGAGCACGTCGCTCATCTTCGGGCGGTCGGGCAAGCCACCGCGACGGATGCTTTCGGGGGAGATCCCCTGTCTCGCGGCTCGGACCTGGACCCGCTCCTCGAAGCTCGGCCCAGTGGCACCGACTGCCTTGCGTTCTCGCTTGGTGAGCCTTCGCTCTCGACGGGCCATCGGCCCGCACGGTAGCCGCGATCTTGGCCGATCGCACGTTCCCAACTCGCGTTTCAGACCTTGTTCTAGGGCGCGGGCACGTAGGTGTGCTGGAGCTGGGAGCAGGTCTCCTTCACGGCATCGGCGGTACTGGTCCCATCCTGCGGGAACCAAAGCGTCGTATGCTGCGTGCAGGTCCCGCTTTTGACGTCGGTCAGCCACTCACAGCCTCCGACCGTTTGGATGTTGCACTTACTCGTGCTCGTCACGCAGTTCGTCGTCAGGCACGCAGGCTTGTAAGGGCGGTTGATGGCGCACGGCTCGTTGCCGAAGTCGCCGTACATCTCCACGCACGCGACCACCGTGCCCTTGCCGTCATACGACGTCGCGCTGTACGCGAACGCGTTGTTGTCGGAGGCCGTACACGTCGAGCCGCAGTTGCCGGAATCGACGGCAGAACCAGGCGATGAACTGGAACTCGAACAAGCTTGAAGTGTTAATCCCAGGAACGAGAGGGCGAGGCCACGCCGCATGAGACATGCTTACGCTTTGGCGGAGGCGCGGACAACACTCTGGGACGGCCGTGCCAAACACCGAGCACTGTTCACTTGAGTAGACCGAAACCGGGCGGCTGGCCGGTCCAGGAGCCGGCGCGGACACCGGCGAGCCCTACGTCCTCGCGTCCCCGACCGAGAACACGTCCCTCGGCTCGCCATGCCACTCGATCCTTCGCTCCCGAGCGAAGCCAAGCTTCTCGACGACGCGTGCCGACGCGTGATTCTGGGGGTGGACCAGGGCGATCACGCGCCGCAGTCCGACGACCTCCCGTGCGTGCTGTAGGACGGCCCCGGCGACCTCGGTTCCAAGCCCGCGCCCCCAGGCACCGCGCGCGAGCAGGTACGCGACCTCGACCTCGGGGGCGCCGTCGATGATCTGCACGAGAAGCCCCGCTCTTCCGAGCAGCGCGCCGGACATTCGATCGACCACCGCCCAGAGCGAGAACCCAAGAGCCCTCTGGTACGCAAGGATCCGGTCGATCTGAGCTGCCGTCTCGTCGCGCGTCAGTGAACGGCTGCTGACGTAGCGCATGACGGCCTGGTCGGCCTGGATCTCGGCGAGCGCATCCAGGTCGTCCAGGGTGAATGCACGAACGAGGGTCCGCTCCGTGCTCGCGATGACCGTCATCGGTTCGATCCTGCATCCGTTTCGACGACGATCGACGCTCGCTCCTTCGGGCTGACCTCGTGGCAGTACATCTCGAACCCCGGGATGTACTTCTCGCGGTAGAGCGCTTCGAGTTCCGCGAGGTCGGCCGAGCGTTCCTGGTTCCTCGCGCGCGCCCGAGCCACGCAGGTCTCGTAGGACGCCGAGACGAAGACCGTCAGATCGAAGCAGCCCTTCAGGCTCGCCGAGTGCAGGAACAGCCCGTCAAGCAGCAGGATCTCGTTCGGAGCGGCGACGTACTCGGGCGACATCTTGGGGCGAGACGCGAACACGTCGTACGTCGAGGTGCGGTAGCTACGTGTTCCGCCCGGACCGAGCGGTTCGAGCAAGTGCTTGCGGAGGGCCGCGGAATCGATCTGGTGCCGAACGAAGCCGATCGGAGAGCGGTCGCCGAGCTGCCATCGAACCTCGGGCGGGTTTTGGAAGTCGTCGGTCGTGGCGCGAATGACGTTCCGCCCGGCCGAGATGAGCAGCGCCGCCAACGAGTTCGCGAGGGTGGTCTTCCCCGCGCCGCAGAAGCCGTCGATCCCAACCCGCACGGGATGGTCGAGTGCGCAGCCGAGGATGGCGGTCGCGATCTGCTCAATGCCGGAGGGAGCCACGGAGCATCGAGGGAACCACGGACGGGATCGACTTGCCACGGTGTCCACCCCGCGTCGTTCAGCGCTGCCCCTTCGTGAACGACCAGTCCGTTGGCACGCTGCCGGGCACCGTGCAGCCAGTGCCGCTCATTGTCCCATCAGCCCGTCAGCTCGCTGACAAGCCAGGACAGTTCGTCGCGCGCCGTCGCCACGAGGTCGGCGAAGGTGACGACGCGAAGGCGCGGAGGGTCGTACACCCCCGCGACCGCCGCATCGCGCCGCCCGCCGATCACCAAGACATCGATCGGCGCGCCCGACACGTAGGAGGCCAGCTCGTCGCGGTAGGTCGCCGCCTGCGCTTCGTCGACCCTGGTGACGACGTGCGTGGGTCGCTTGAACTCGATCAGCAAGTACCCGCTGGGCCCCTGCCGCGACAAGAAGAGGTCGGGCCGCTTGTTCGCGCGCTCACCCGTATACTTCTAGTTGGCCCAGCGCTCGACTGCCCGCGCGAGCGTCTCGTTCGACGCGAGGAGGCGGTAGTCGGCGCCGAGCATCCAGAGGTTCTTCTCGACGGCCGCGTGGACCTGCTTCTCCAGCGTCGAGTCGTCCGCGATCAGTCGGTCGAACTCGTCGAGGAAGCCAAGCCTCCCGGTGGCCTGCTGCGCGATAATCGCAAGGTCGACGAGCCCGAACTGGTCGAGTGCTTCGGCAAGCTTCGTCACGTCGGCACGGGTCGTCTCGTCGATGCTCTTCAGGACGACCCAGTACTCGTCCTTCTCGAAGGCATCGAGCATCAGGGAGACGACCACGCCAACCCGCTCGTCGCTGTCCGCGTAGAGGCGTTCGAGGATGCGGTGGATCGCCTGCTCCGCCGTCTTGCGCCGGTTCTCGGGCAGCTTAGCGAGCCGGGCGTTGAGTTCCCTCTGAAGGCGCGCCTTCTGGCGTCCGACTTCTGCCTTGAAGGTCGACTTCACCTTCTCGGAGACCTTCTCGGTTGCCCACTTCTTGGCCTCGGCGAGCCCGAGGCTGTTCTCGAAGATGGCGCCCCAGTCGGCGGTGACCTCGCCCTCAAGCCCGTCCGCTTCGATCTCGCCGTAGACGCGGCGGAGAAGCTTCCCGGGGATGGTCTCGTCCTCGTCGATACCGAGGTTCGTTGGGCGGCCCACGATCTTGCCGCCGATGCGGATCGCGATGCCAGAGTGCTTCAGCGGCTTCTCCGCGATCGTGAACTTCATCGAGACCTTGCCGACCCCGGGAAGCGTCGCCGTCTCCTCAATCGTCTCCCCAGGGATGTCGCCGATCGCGACCTTCTCGCCGTTGACGGCGATCTCGAAGCTCTCCTTGCGATCGTATTCGAGCACGAGAAGGCGCCGCATCTTCTCCGGGCTCGGATGCGAGAGGTTTCGCGCGAGCCCCGTGAGCGTGATCCTCGTGCCCTTCGCGTCCGGCGGGCAGGGCTCCGTCTCGATCGGCAGGTCGATCCTATCGAGGTCGCGCTTCCCGGCCGCGAGTAGGTCAGCCTTGGTGATCCGAAGGCGGGTCAACGTCCCTCGGGCACGCGTCTCCAGGACCATCGTGTCGGCGGCCATGAGCCCGGCGAACTTGCCGATCCCCTTCCTGCCCTTCACGCCCCGCTTCTTCTCGATGGAGAGAGCGCCCTTCCGGGAACGTCGATCGTTCGCGACGTGGAGGTACTCCTCCCGCACATCGCGCTCGGTCATGCCCGAACCATCGTCGGAAATCACGATGGGGTCGGCGCTCATCTCGGCGGGCAGTACCACCTCGACGTGCTCGGCGTCGGCATCCCACGCGTTGTCTACGAGTTCCTTGAGCGCGTCCTCGGTCGAGCGGTAACCCTCACCGAGCAGTGAGGCGAGCTTCGGATCGATCTTGAAGTGGGCAGGCTTCGTCATGGATGACCAGCGGTGGCGACCCATTCCTCCGGCCACGACGGCGCTGCAACTTCACGGCGTTTCGTCGCGTTGGGGCCGGAAGTCTCGGCTTGTCTCCGCATCCAGCGCCGTCGCACTCGGTCGCCCGAGCAAGAGGTGGACGGCGCTGTGCAGTTCCGAAGGTTAGCTCGTGCCGTTGGGCCGAACCGCAAGCGGCTCCTCGACAAGGCGATGCTAGGCATCGCGTCGATGGTCGACGTTTCTCCCGAGATCGTGTCCATCGAAGGGTCTCGACCTGATCGGAACCGCTTTGCGGCGCTCTGGACCGGGTTCGCCGCCGCGATCGTCGGCTCGCTCATTCTCGGCCTGCTCTCCGCAGTTCGTGCTCCCCGCCTCTGGTTCTTCGCGTTCTGTGAGGTTCTCTGGTCACCGCTAAGAGCGGGCATCGGCTGGCACGTGCCGATACTGCTGATTGCATACGCATCGTTCCGCTCCGAAGGACGCTCACGACGCGTCTTCGCGATCCTGGCTGGCTTGGGGTGGGCTGCGCTGGGGTGGCTCATGGCCATCGGCGTCTGGCTCGCCTGACGACAAGGACGCCGCGTGAGCCGCACGCGGATGTCTTTGCATCGCGGAACAACCGTTCAGCCGTTCGCGGGGCTCTTGGACTGGAGCGCGACGTCGATGTAGGGCCGCTGGACGCAGATCCAACGCGGCTTCTTTGCGGTCCCACCCAAGTGGCACTCCGTGCCGTTGTTGATCGAGCCGATGTTCCACCCCGTCTCCGGGAAGTCGTCGTAGGTCTGCTGGATGCAGACGATCCCTCGCTTGCTCGTCGACCTCACAGAAGCTCCGGGTTCGAGCTTCCCCTCGAAGAGCAGCGTGTTCTCCTTCGAGTCGCACGGCAGCACTGCCCCATCAGCGAGGCGGACCTTGAACGCCTTCGGCCCCGCAGAGGTGAGCGTGACCGGGATCGAGACATCATCCGCCTCGGCCGACGGCGCGAAGCTCCCGGCGGCGACGGCGATCGCGAACGGGATCGCGTTCGACGCGAGCAGTCTCATCCGAGGGGTAGCGTCCCAGGGCTGCCTGTATTCCCACCGAGCCCGTCGTTCCGTCCGCCCTGCCTTCGTGAAAGTGCCAGCGCGGTCAGGCCGATGAGCGGCGTGGACTTCTGGAGCCGCTGCACACGCGCCGCCCAGGCGTTCTCGGCCTTCCTGATCTTCGCCGTCCTCGGCTGCCGCTCCCCCTCGAACACCGCCCTCCCCGTACCCGACGCCGAGCACGTCACCCCGAGCCCGCCAGCTCCCGAGCCCACGAAGCCGCTCCGCGTCGAGGCGACCGTGACCCGCTACCTCGCGATCGGCTGGGCGCACGTCCTCGACGTCGACCTCGCGGGCGACCTCAACGGCGACGCGCAGCTCTACGTGCCTGCCGGTGACCCAGGCGCGAAGGCCATCATCCCGATCGCTGCGTCGTCGGGCTCGAAGCTTCGGCTTCAGCTCGAACCGCTCCCCGGGCCGGACGCGGGCTCCGGTGGGCCGTACGAGCTGCACCTGGTGCAGCGAGGGGACGGCGGGACGACGTACTGGAAGGTGAAGGGCGTCGAGGTCGAGGGGCGGTGAGAGGCCTTCGAGCGCCGAGCGAGACGTCGAACCGATCTACTTGATCGCGATCAATGCACCGGCGTCCCAGAGAACGATCCCGCGGTCGACAAGACCTGCGCGCGGCGTAAATGACGGTCGGCACCTTTCGACGGGAACGCTCGTTGACGCCAAGCCGTCGAGCGCAGACGATCGTCGTGTCGGTCAGCGCGAAGACCGAAAGACTTGGGGTTGAAGGCTCGCGTCAAGGCTGTGATCGAAATCTCGTTGGGGTTGGTGCTCACCTGTGCGGCCGTGTTCGCCATTTCGTTCACGTCGCTCAAGGAGGCAATCATGAACAACTCGTTCGCCGTCATTTCGGCCGGTGCTTGGTGCGGAGCGGCGCTACTGCGGGGCCAGGTGGGTGCTCCAACCCGAGCGAGAGATAGATCGTAGCCAAGAGACGCGCGCCTCCCAGGAGGGCGCCGAACTGGGGGTTCGAGTCCCCCTCCCCGCACCTGGGCGCGGCCGGAACACCCGGCCGCGCCTCCACGGCTCCCTGCTCGCCCTGTCGAATCAGCCGAATCTTTGCGGTGTTCCTATAGGTTTCTCCTAATGGCCGCCTTCATTTCCTACGACGAGACCACGAAGCTCCCCGAGCCCGGCGCGCTCGAAACCGACACGCTCGACTTCAAGGGCAAGATGGACCGCAGGGACGAGAAGCCCGACTACCCCGAGTTGGCGAAGGACATCGCTGCGTTCGCGAACGCGCACGGGGGCGTGATCCTCGTCGGGGCCTACGAGGACAAGCCGAACGGGCGACTCGGCGTCATCAAAGGGCTCGCCTCGGACGCCGACGTGAAGGAGGTCCGCGACGCCTACAGCAAAGCCGCGACGGAGTTCTGCTCGCCATCTCCGGTGACCGACTCGAAAGTGATCCCGCACTCGTCGGGCAAGGTCATCGCCGTCAACGTGTGGCCGTTTCCAGGCCAAGCCGTGGGCGTTCGCGAAGAAGGGTACGAACGCTGGGCCTTCCCGTGGCGCTCGCACATCGAGACGAAGTACCTCATGCCGGAGCAGCTCCCCATGCTGATGATCCCCGAGCTTCGTAGCACTACTGCCCCAGATTCCTCTCACGCCGAGCACGCGTGCATCTCGGGTAGCTCGTTCTCTCGGTGGCAGGTCGGGCATCGCGGAAGCCAGATGGCGATCGTTCGCGCGAGTGCCTGACG
>JAJXTK010000687.1 GCA_021783935.1 Myxococcales bacterium
GCGAGGTCGGCTCCCCGTTCGATCCCGGGCGCGCGATAGTGGCGCCGGTGCTCGCCGCGCGACGTCGCCGCGCGATCGACGTCGCCGTGCTCACGCACCCGCACCCGGACCACTTCGGCGGCCTCGCCTCCGCGCTCCCCGCCCTCGCGGTCTCGGAGCTGTGGGAGTCGGGCGAAGGGGAGGCGCACGGCGCGCACGGCGCCTACGCCGCGCTGCTCGCCGGGGTGCGCGCGCGTGGGGTGCGCGTGGTGCGCCCGAAGGACCTGTGCGGCGCCCCGAGGCGGCTGTCGGGCGCGACGATCGAGGTCATTGCCCCTTGCCCGTCGTTCGATCCCGATCGCGGCGCGAACGACAACTCGCTCGTGCTTCGCATCGGCTTCGGGCGCCGCCACGCGCTGCTCGTCGGCGACGCCGAGCACGAGGCAGAGGGGGAGCTCCTGCGCGCCTCGCCCGACCGGGTCCGCGCCGATCTGCTCAAGATCGGCCATCACGGTTCGCGCACGAGCACGACGCGCGCGTTCGTCGACGCCGTCGCCCCCTCGTTCGCCGCCATTTCGTGCGGCGTGCGCAACCGCTTCGGCCACCCGCACCCGAACACGCTCGCGACCCTGCGCGCCGCCGGCGTCCCCTACGCCCGCACCGATCGCGACGGCGCCATCCGGTGGTCGACCGACGGAGATCGGATCTCGATCGCCACCGCGGCCGAGGGGTGGTAGTCGCCGCGACGGTGTCCAAGCGCGCGGTCGCTCCCCTGCTCGGCGAGGGCCTGGTCTCGCGCTCGCTGCGCGTGGCGGCCGAGGACGCGATGCTCGTGAAGGCGCTCGTCGAGGCCCACGAGGGGGTCGCGTCGGTGTTCGGCGACGGCACGGGGGTGCTCACGATCGCTGCGCCCGCGTCGCGGGAGGCGGAGCTCGAGGCTCTGATCGCCGACGCCGAGGCGCTCCTTCTGCGCGTCCGCGCGCGCGGAGCCTGAGCTCGGCCGTCCGACGAGGGCGGACAATTCGCCCGCGGCCGGTGCGCGGCGCCCTCGCGGGGGCCGCGCGGTCAAGCGATAATCCGCTCCTCGCATGAACGTCGGAGACGTGATCGCGAACCGCTTCCGCATCGAGCGAGAGGCAGGCGCGGGCGGCATGGGGCGGGTCTTCCGCGCGCTCGATCTCGCGACCGGCGCCACGGTCGCGATCAAGGTCCTGCACGGCAGCGCCGCGCGCGATCCGGAGCGCTTCGAGCGCGAGGCGCACCTGCTCGACGAGCTGCGCCACCCGGGCATCGTCCGCTACATCGCGCACGGGCGCACGCCGGATGGGCAGTCGTGGCTCGCGATGGAGTGGCTCGAGGGGGAGGACCTGCACGATCGCCTCTCGCGCGAACCGCTGACGCTGGCCGAGACGATCACGCTCACCTCGTCCGTCGCCGACGCGCTCGCGCACGCGCACCAGAGGCGCGTCATCCACCGCGACATCAAGCCGACGAACCTCTTTCTGCTCGACAAGCGCATCGACCAGGTGCGCATCCTCGACTTCGGCCTCGCGCGCAACGACGCGCCGTCGCGCCCCGACACGCAGAGCGGCGTCTGGCTCGGCACGCCGGGCTACATCGCGCCGGAGCAGGCCCGCAGCGTCAAGGAGCTCGACGCGCGCGCCGACGTCTTCTCGCTCGGCTGCGTGCTCTTCGAGTGCCTGACGGGACGGCCGACCTTCGTCGGTCACGACGTCATGGCGCTGCTCACGAAGATCCTCTTCGAGGAGGCGCCGCGCGTCATCGATCTGGTCCCCGACCTGCCGCCCGAGCTCGACGCGCTCGTCGCGCGCATGCTCGCCAAAGATCGCGCGAGCCGCCCGGCCGACGGCGCCGCGGTGCTCGCGGAGCTGCAGGCGATCACGCAGACGACCTTCGCGCGTTGGACGCAGCGGCCACCCCAGCGTGCGCTCATGGAGCGCGTGCCCGTCGAGCCGGTGCGCACGCTGCTCGGCCGGCCGACCCCGTGCGTCGGTCGCGAGCGCGAGCTGGGCACGCTCGGCGGCGTGTGGGACGCGTGCGTGGCGGAGCCGGTCGCGCGCGCCGTGCTGGTCACGGGGCCGGCGGGCGTCGGCAAGTCGCGCCTGCGCTACGAGTTCCTCCGCAAGCTGCGCGATCGCGGCGCCCCGCACCAGGCGCTCGTCGGCCGCGGCGACCCCGTCTCGCCCGACGCGCCCTATCAGATGCTCGCCGTCGCGATGCGCGCGACCGCCGGCATCCTCGAAGGGGAGACGCTCGCGGTGCAGCGCCAGAAGCTGCACGCGCGTGTCGAGCGCTCGGTCGCCGCCAAGGAGGTCGCGCGCGTCGCGACCTTCCTCGGCGAGCTCGCCTCGGTGCCGTTCCCCGACGACGACGCGCCCGAGCTGCGCGCGGCGCGCCAGGATCCGATGCTCATGGGCGATCAGATCCGGCGCGCGTTCGAGGATTGGCTCGCGGCCGAGTCGGACGAGCGACCGGTCTTGCTCGTCTTCGAGGACATGCACTGGGGCGATCTCCCCTCGATCCGCCTCATCGACGGCGCGCTCCGCAACCTGCGCGACCGCGCGTGGATGCTGCTCGCGCTCGCGCGCCCTGACGTGCGCACGCGCGTCCCCAAGCTCTGGGCGGGTCGCGCCTTCACCGAGATGGAGCTCGGCCGCGTCACGCGCAAGGCGAGCGCCAAGCTCGTGACCAGCGTGCTCGGCGAGGGGCACGATCCGGCGGACGCCAACCGCCTTGTCGAGGCCGCGGCAGGCAACCCGCTGCACCTCGAGGAGCTCATGCGCGCCGTCGCGGCCGAGAGCGGCGACGATCGCCTGCCGTCGGTCGAGCGCATCCTCACCGCGCGCGTCGATCGCCTGCCGGAGGCGCACTATCGCGTGCTCGCCGCCGCGAGCGTGCTCGGCAACGTCTTCTGGCGCGGCGCGATCCGCGCGATCGCGGGAGAGCCCGAGGGGCAGCGGCCGGTCGGCGAGCTGCTCTCCGAGCTGGTCGCCCACGAGTTCGTCACGCGCCGCGGCCGCGGCCGCTTCGCCGGCGAGGAGGAGTGCGCCTTTCGCCACCCCGATCTGCGCGACGTCGTCTACGGCCAGCTGCCGGCCGACGAGCGGCGCGAGCTGCACGCGCGCGCCGCCGAGTGGCTCGAGCGCGCGGGCGAGAGCCAAGCCGCCGTGCTCGCCGATCACTGGGCGCGCGGAGCAGAGGCGGCGCGCGCCCTCGGGCATCAGCGCCGCGCGACCGAGCGCGCCCTCGAAGGAGGGGACTTCGAGGCCGCCCTGACGCGCGCGCGCGCCGCGCTCGCCTCGTCGAGCTCCGGCCAGCTGCTCGGCGCGCTCTGGCTCTTGCAGGCCGAGGCGCACTGGTGGCGTCACGAGTTCGACGACGCCGAGTCGTGCGCGATCGAGGC
>JAJXTK010000688.1 GCA_021783935.1 Myxococcales bacterium
TGGGACCTCCGCGGCGTAGCCGTTCGGGTGATTCGCCTTGCAGTCGGCCACGCGCGCCTTGTTTCCTTCGTTGGGACACTGGATCGTGATCGTCCGGATCTCCGTCCCCCAAGCGCCCCAGAAGGCCACGAACCGGCCGTCGAACGAGAGCCCTTCTCCGAGGCGGTTGAAGGTCGCGCCGACCTCACCCGGCACCGGCCCGCCGATCTGCACCAGCCTGGTCAGCCGCGGTCGCTCACCCGAGAGGCGCGCGAGGTAGATGCCGCCGCAGCTCGGTTTTTCTTCGTTGTCGAAGCCGGCGAAGACTGCGCCGCGCCCCGCCGCGCTCGGCGGCGCGGTCGAGCCGAAGGACACGTCGCAGCCGGGGATGCGCGTCGCGGTGTCGGCGATCACACGGACGGGCCCCAGTCCGCCGGCCGGCGCGATGCTCGAGCCCTCGCCCCGCGGATCGAGGATCGGGGCGTTCGCGAGCGTCCGATAGTAGACGCCCGTCTTGCCCGCGCCGTCGACCGTGTAGTTCCCCTTGAAGACGAGCGTGGCGCCGTCGGTCACCGCGGGGGCGCCGGGGAAGACGTCGAACTTGATCGGCGGCTCCGACCCCGGCACGGCGAAGAAGCCGAAGCCGGGCACCGCGCCGAGCGAGCTCGCCCCGGCGACGAGCGCACCGAAGGGGTTGGTGTAGATGCCGGTCGTGCCGGCGCGCGTCGTCGCGTCGTTCGCGAGGTACTCCCAGACCGGCGGGTGATTGCCGCGCGAGGCGACCGTGTCGGAGCCGAGGTCGATGCGCGGGAACGACGGCGGCTCGACGAACTTCGTGCACAGGTCGTTCGGCTCGGGGACCTCGGTCTCGCGATCGAAGAGCTTGGCGATCGGCGGCTCGGCGAGCGACATGTCGCGCAGATACACCCCGTGGGCCGGCTCGCCGCCGCTGCCGCCGCGGCTGCGCGCGCGGAATGCGACCAGCCCGCGCGCGTTCACCGAGGGCTGGTTGTAGCTGTTGAACTTGCGGCCGTCGCCGGGTACCTGAAAGTCGTTGTCGACCACTACGCGCCAGTCGAAGGTCGGTGTGATCGTGGCGGGACGCTGCTCGGCCGTCGTCGAGGTGGGGTCGAGCGCTGCGGCGCGCGGCGCAGGGGGCGAGGGGGCCGCGCTCGTGAGGGGGCCAGGCTCGGCCGAGCAGGCGACGAGGCCGATCGCGACCAGCAGCGCGAGGCGCGGGCCGTTGGAGGGGATGAGCGCTGGTGCCCTGAAAGACAGGGGGACTCGTCTCGCGTCGGTCGATACCGGCATAGCCTCTCCCTCCCGTCGGTGACGTGCAGGTCGCCAGCGGCGTCGCGCTCCCGCGCGGCAGGAGGCGATCGCTGCGCGCCGGCGCGCGAGCAGATCGGTGACGCCCCGGCGTTCGGAGCAACCGGAGTGCCGGCGACAGCGAGCGCTCGTGAGGCCTCGTCGCGAGTGGCCCCTCTCCGTCTCCCATGGAGACTGCCATGCGGCGCAGGGCACGCGGAGACTCGCCAGCGCCATGCCCGGCGTGCGGCGAGCTCGCGGTCCACGAAGTGGTCCGTCACGCGATCGCGCCTCGCGGGACGACCACCGTGCAGCCTCTGCCCACGAAGGTCGGGGCTGGGTCGAACCGCGATGACGAGTCGCGGCGCGCGAACACACGTCCGCGTCGCCCTCCCCTCGAGGAGGCCCCTCCGACGACCGCGGCGTCGCGTAGTCGATCGAGCCACCCGCTCGAGCGCGCCCCCTCGAGCGTCATGGAGTCATCAAGATGGCACGCGCGGTGCTGATCGCCATGGGCGTCGCGATCGCGCGAGGCCGCGGCGAGTCGGCCCGCGGTCCCCGAGTCCGAGATGCCATTGGACGAGCCGCCTTCGGGGCGGCGCGCAGGGGGCGCCTGCTCGTCCGCTCGATGCCGAAAGGAGAGCGTCGCATGAGAACCTTCCACGCGAACCGGACGTCGACGTACCACTGGGCCACGGCGGTTCTGTTGGGAGTTGGCGCCCTGGGCGTCGGCGCCTGCAGCTCGACGGATCAGAGCTCGCAGACGCACCAGCTCGCGCAGGCGATGAAGGGGCGACCCGACGGCGGCGGCGGCGGCAGCGACTCCGGCGGCGCGCCCGACGGCGGCGGCACCACGGAGACCGCCGCGAGCAACGTCTCCTTCCCCCTGATCTTCTCCGATAACGCCGCTCCGTCGGGCTTCCCGGCCGACGGCGCGTGGCGCTTCGCGACGATCACGGATCCCCCAACTCAGTGCGCGGGCGAGGGGGGCGCGACGTCGCTCAGCTCGGACGTGCTCTGCTACTACGGTCGCCACGTGACCGTCTCCTCCGAGACCGGCGCGGTTAGCTTCGACGGAGCCCCGAAGGTCTGGTGGCTGCAGAAGCGCGCCGACAACTTCTGGAAGGCGTTCAGCGTCGGCCACGACATCAGCACGAAGCTAACGGTCAGCGCCGTCGATGTGGGCGACCTCCTCGAGTCGACGCCGTCGATCGCGACCCGTCAGATTCGCACCGAGTTCAACCTGCTCCAGAGCGTCTCCGCGGAAGACCCTGAGCTCGGTTCGTATGTGGTCTCGAATTGGACCGCCCACTCGGTGCCGAAGCCGTGCGTGATCCCTACTGCAACCGGCCAGGGCATCGGCTGCTTCGCCGCCCTCGGGATGAGCGGGCCGGTGCCGGGCACCCAGCAGACCATCAACGAGGCGCAGGGGACCGACTTCGGCCCCGGCAGCGGAGCGTCCCCTGGCACGCAGACGCTCGTCGATCCGACCACCGTGCGCATCGCGACGGATCAACAGAGCGTCGCGATCCCGATCCACGCGATCGTGTACTCGCGCTGCGCGCGCTTGGTCATCCAGAAGATCGACGGCACGCCGACGTGGGACAAGACCACCGGACAGTGGGCCGGCGCGGGGGTCGGTGCGCCGGTCGTGAACGTCGCCGCGTACACCGACGCGTATTCGGCCGAGATCAACTCCGGCGGTGGGCTCGTCTACGGCTACAACTGGAACGCGAAGAGCGTCGCTACGGGGACCTACCGCCTCACCTTCGTCCTCGACGGCAACGACAGCGAGGGGCCCAGGTGCTCGACGACGCTCGCGACCGAGTTCACAGACGGCGTGACCAAGCTGGTGAACGTCGGCGAGGCCAACGCGCCGCAAATCCTCTTCGCAGGTAACTCCCAGCTCGGCGACGAGGGGGGCTTGGTCTACATCGACCTGAACCTCATCACGAAGGGGGGCGGCAGCGCGCGCCGGTGAGAGCGCGGCGGGCCCCCCGGGTGTGGTTCTCCTGCTGAGCGAGTGGTCGCGTTCTAACAGCCCCCATCCCCAGCCCTTCCCCCGCGGTGCGTGGGAAGGGAGCGGGAGGCGGCGGCGCAGTACGATCGAAGCGTG
>JAJXTK010000689.1 GCA_021783935.1 Myxococcales bacterium
GCGCTTCGGCGGCATCGACTGCCAGACGCGCTTCTTCGAGAACGGGATCAAGGGGCCGTAGGCGAGCTTGTTGACGAAGATGTGATCGCCGACGAGCAGCGTCGGGATCATCGAGCCGCTCGGGATCTTGAACGCCTCGATGACGAAGGCGCGGATGGCCAGCGCGACCATGATCGCGACGACGATCGACTCGACGTATTCGCGCAGCTCCCCCTTGCGGAAGTGCCCCATCCGCTCGTCGACGAGGTTCGCGGCGGCGTCGAACGCCCCCTCGAAGCGCGGCGCGTCGAACGACTCGGCGGCCATCGCCTGCTCGAGCTCCGTGAGCGCCGCGTCGATCTCCTGGCGCTGCTCCGCGCGCAGCTCGCGCGCGATCTCCTTGGCGTGCGCGCGACGGATCGCGCGCGTCTCCTCGATGAGCGCCCGCGCCTGGTCGAAGCGCTTGCGCACGCTCGCCGGCAGGCCAGGCCGCCCGCCGACGCCGGCGGCGGAGGCGCCCGGCAGCGACCAGCGCTGGTTGTAGAGGACCATCCCCGCGAGCGTGAACAGCAGGATCGAGACGGGGATCGGCTGGCCGCGCAGCGTCTCGACGATCGGCACCTCGGGGAGCGCCGCGAGGATCAGCACGCGCAGCTGCGCGAAGAGCGCTGGGACGACGAGGAACCACGCGGCGTAGAACAGGACGCGAAGCGCCGGCGAGACCGGCGTCGAGCGCGCGCCGACGGGCCCAGGCGGGGTCGGCGTGCGCTTGTCGCCGCCGCGCGCGCCCGCGCGCTGCTCGTCGGCGCGCGCGGAGGGCTTCCGATCAGCGAGAACGTCGGCGCCTTCGGCACCATCGCGGGGCGGGACGGAATCGCTCACGAGCTCCTGGGGGGCGCGGTCGTCGTGCCGTGGATCGAATTGCGGCCTACGATCGGAGAATCCGGCGTGGGGTGTTCTCTCCTAGCCCGTCGGCCGGGCCCCGTGCAAGCGCCCACGGAGGAGCTCAGCGGGGGGCGCCGCGCCCGGCCGAGGTCGCTGCCGCCGCCGGGGTGCACTAACAACCCGTCAGCAACGCGTTCGATTCCGCTCGCCCACGGGGTGCGCGCGGAGAGCGAGCGCCCGCAGCTTACTGGGCCGAAAGCCTCGGCCTCGGGTAACGGCAGGGCCGAGCGTCGAAGACCCCGAAGAAAGAAGAACGAGCCCCGTGAAGCACGACGTCGCAGCCCGGATCGCCAAAGCCCTCGCCGAGGAGGCGCGCGCGCGCGGCATCGAGGGGGAGCTCCCTGCTCCGAGCATCGACCGCACCAAGAAGGCGGAGCACGGCGACTTCGCGACGAACGTCGCGATGGCGGTCGCCAAGCGCTTCTCGGTGAAGCCGCAGGAGCTCGCCGCGGCGCTCAAGGCGCGCCTCGAAGGGGACCCGACCTTCGCGCGGGTCGAGGTGGCCGGCCCTGGCTTCTTGAACCTGAAGCTCGCGCCGGCCGCCTTCCACCGCGCCCTCGCGCAGGTGCTCGAGGCCGGCCCGCTCTTCGGTCGCGCGCCGGCGGCGTCGCGCGAGCGCGTGAACCTCGAGTTCGTCAGCGCGAACCCCACCGGCCCGATGCACCTCGCGCACGGACGCGGCGCGGTGGTCGGCGACGTCGTCGGCCGCTTGCTCGACGCGACGGGGCACCGCGTGGTGCGCGAGTACTACGTCAACGACGCGGGCAACCAGATCAGGCTGCTGACGCAGAGCGTGCTCGCGAGGATCGTGGACGGCTACCCGACGCCGCAGGACGGCTACGGCGCCAACGCCTACGTCGAGCAGCTGGGCGCGCACGTGAACGGCAGGCACCCCGACCTCGTCGCGAGGGCGCCGAGCGAGCCGCTCGCCTTCGAGCAGCTCTCGAAGCGCTGCGTGACGTACGTGCTCGACGGCTTCCCGGGCTTCCCGGGCATCCGCGCGACGCTGCGCGCGCTCGGCGTGCAGTTCGACGTGTGGTCCTCGGAGGCGGCGCTGCACGCCGACGGGCGCGTCGAGCGCGCGATCGACGCCCTGCGCGACGGCGGCTGGCTCGTCGAGCGCGACGGCGCCCTGCAATTCGAGACCACGCGCCTCGGCGACGACAAGGACCGCGTCGTGTTCAAGACCGACGGCGGCCACACCTACTTCGCGAGCGACATCGCCTACCACAAGGACAAGCTCGATCGCGGCTTCGACCGCCTGATCGACGTGTGGGGCGCCGATCACCACGGCTACATCCCGCGCGTGCGCGCCGCGCTGACGGCGCTCGGCCTGCCCGCCGAGCGCTTCGAGGTGATCCTCATTCAGATGGTGTCGCTCGTGAAGAACGGCGCGCCCTACCGGATGGGCAAGCGCCTCGGCAACTTCATCACGATCGACGAGGTCCTCGACGAGATCGACGAGGCCAGCGGCCGCAAGGGCTCCGGCAGCGACGCGCTCCGCTACTACTTCACCTCACGCCGCTCCGACGCGCAGCTCGAGATCGACGTCGAGATCGCGAAGAAGCAGTCGCTCGACAACCCCGTCTACTACGTGCAGTACGGCCACGCGCGCCTGTGCGCGCTCCTCAAGAAGGCCGAGCATGAGTGCGGGATCGCTCCGCGCGCCGAGCCGGATCTCTCGCCGCTCCAGCACCCCGATGAGCTGTCGCTCATCGCGCAGCTTTCGGCGTACCCGGAGGCGCTCGCCGAGGCCGCGAAGCTGCGCGAGCCGCAGAAGATCGTCGGCTACCTCACGAGCCTCACGCAGGCCTTCCAGAGCTACTACACGCGCCTCAAGAAGGAGAACGACACCATCCTCCCGCGCTCGGGCGAGCGCGAGACCGGCGCGTGGAAGACGCGCGACGACGGCGCGTACGCGGCGAAGGTCCGCGCGCGCGTGGCGTGGGTGCGGGCGATCCGCGACGTCTACGGCGCGGGGCTCGCGCTGCTCGGCATCGCCGCGCCCGAACGCATGGATCGCCCCGCCGCGGCCGAGGGCGCATCGCCCGAGGCCACGGACGACGAGGCGGGCTGAGTCATTGGCGATCACCGCCGCGCGCGGGAGCGGGCGGCCACTCGTAGGGAGCACGACGACGATGATGGACATCCACGACGGGGCGAGCGTCCGCAACCTCGAGCGGATCCAGGAGACCCACGGCGCGGGCGGCGGGGGCCGCGGCGCGACGTTCGGACTGGTCGTCGCCGGCGCCGCCGTCGTGCTCTTCGGCACGCTCGCCTTCGGCACCAAGCGCACGGCCAGCGCGCCGGCCGCGAAGGTCGACCCGCTCTCCGAGCTCGCGGCGAAGCCGACGCCGAGCACCCTGCTCCCTGGCGAGGTCACCTTCCCGGGCATGCTCTCCGATCGCCCGAGCCCCGCGACCGCCCTGGCCGCGGCGGCGGGCTCGCAGGTCGCGACCTCGCCTGGCGCGGCCT
>JAJXTK010000690.1 GCA_021783935.1 Myxococcales bacterium
GCAGATCACCTTCCGCGACATGGCGCCGTCGGAGGCACTGGACGCGTACGTCCGCCGGCACGTCGACACGCTCGATGGCTTCTACGACAAGATCATGAGTTGCCGCGTCGTGGTCGAGGCGCCGCATCACCACAAGCAGCAGGGGGGCCGGTTCCACGTGCGAATCGACATGACCGTCCCCGGCGACGAGCTCGTCATCGCGCGCGAGTCGTCGAGGCACGGCGCCAACGAGGACGCGCACGCCTGCATCGACGCGGCGTTCGACGACGCTCAGCGCCGGCTCGAAGACTGGGTGCGGGCTCGGCGCGGCGACGTGAAGTACCACGAGCCGACCGCCCTGAAGGCGCGCGTGAAGCGCATCTTCCCGCAGCAGGGCTACGGCTTCCTCGAGAGCCACGAGGGCGAGGAGATCTACTTCCAGCGCGAGGCCGTGCGCAACGACGCCTTCGGTCGGCTGCACGTCGGCGACGTCGTGCGCTACGCGGGCGAGATGGGGGATCGCGGGCCGCAGGCGACCTTCGTCGAGCGCACCTCGCGCTCGGCGCTGCAGCCCCCGCCGCGCGCCCCGCGCACCTGAGCCCGCGGCGCCGTCTCGCGCGCCGTCGACGTCGTGGTGCACGCCGGCATCGCGAAGGAGGTCGCGCGCCCGATCCCGATCGGCGCGCTCGAGGGCTGAGCCGCCGAATGTTGGCCCGCCCGCGGGCGTCTCTGGCATGCCCCTCGGCGCCGTGATCTCTCCTCGAAACGCCCTGCTGCTCGCGGGCGCGCTCGTCGTCGCGGGCGCGTTCGCCGGCGCCGCCGCGTGCCGTCGCGCCTCGAGCGCCGCGCCCATCGGCTCGGCCGGCGCGAGCTCCGTCGACGGCGATGCCCCCACGCCCCCGCCGCCGCCGCCGACCAAGCCCGGCGAGACGCCGAAGCTCGCGAGCAAGGCGATGGAGACGTGGATCTACGAGCAGCCTTCGAGCGCGAGCACCAAGCTCGGCTACCTGCGCGCCGGGTCGATCGTGGAGCGCAAGGCGGGGCCGCTCGGCAAGAAGGACTGCCCCGGAGGCTGGTACGGCGTCGCGCCGCGCGGCTACGTCTGCGTCGGCAAGGAGGCGACGCTCGATCCGAGCGATCCGATCGTGACGGCCTCGTCGCGCCGGCCCGATCTGTCGGCGGGGCTCCCCTACGGCTACGCGGTCGTGCGCAACGCCGGCGCGCCGTTCTACACGCGCATCCCGACGATCGAAGAGGCCAAGACGTTCGAGCCCGATTGGGACTTCCACTTTCGTACGCTCGAGGGGGCCGAGCACGAGGAGTCGGTCGAGGGGGGCTACCCCGAGCTCTCGTCGCTGCCCAAGGGGTCGACGCTCGCGCCGAACGAGGCTGGCAAATTCCCGCTCGAGCCGGCGCCCGGCGTGCTCGCCGGCTGGGCGAGCGACGGGCTCGACGATCCGACGCCGAGCTGCCTCGCTGCGTCCTCTGCGGGCGGCGGCTTCGTGCCGAACCTCTCGGGGCTCGCGTGGTCGGGGCGCCCCGCGTACGAGGGGGGCACGAGCTGCCCGCCGGATCAGCGAGGCTGCATCCCGCTCGACGCGGCGCGGCCGAAGAAGCGGCTCGGCATCTCGTTCATCGACACGATCGCGACCGCCGATCGCCGCTATCTGCTGACGACCGATCTGCTCTTGATGCCGGCCGACCGCGTGCGCCTGGTGCGCGGCACCTCGTTCCACGGCGTCGAGCTCGGCGCCGCCTCGGGCACGCAGCAGGGGCTCGAGCTGCCGATCGTGATCGTCAAGCGCGAGGGGGCCAAGCGCTACCGCATCGAGGGCAAGAAGATGGTCGCCGGCGAGGAGCTCCCCTGGCGCGCGATGCTCAAGGCGACGAGCAAGCAGCGCGTCTTCGGCGGCGTGCACTACCACGAGCTCGCCGACGGCTCGTTCGTCAGCGACAAGGACGGCGTGCGCCTCGATCCGATCAAGAAGGCGCCCAAGTGGGCCAAGGACGGCGAGCGCTGGATCGAGGTGAACCTCGCCAAGCAGACGCTGCTCGCGGTCGACGGCGAGCGGCCGGTCTACGCGACGCTCGTGTCGACGGGCGCGGGCGGCCTCGAGAGCCCCGACGCGAACCCCTACGTCACCCCGCGCGGCATCTTCCGCATCCACACCAAGCACGTCGCGGCGACGATGGACAGCAAGCAGCCCGAGGCCGAATTCGAGCTGCGCGACGTGCCGTACATCCAGTACTTCAAGGACGGCTACGCGCTGCACGCGGCCTACTGGCACGACCAGTTCGGCCAGCCGCGCTCGCACGGCTGCATCAACCTCGCGCCGATCGACGCCAAGTGGCTCTTCGGCTTCACCAAGCCCGAGCTGCCCCCCGGCTGGCACGGCGTGCTGTTGCCGCTCAAGGGCACGGTCGTGTGGATCCACGCGTGAGCGCGAGGACGAGACGAGACGAGAGGAACAGGGAGGGAAGGAGGGGAGGAGATAGGAATACTGGATGGGAAGACCAGACCGGTTCCGGACTTGCAGCTGGAACCTCGTCCCCTTTCCCCTTTCCCCTTCTTGTCTCCTTCCCTTCCTGTAAAATCTTTCTCTCTCTCGCACGTCCTCACTGCGGCAGCTGCGCGAGGGCGTGGCCGACGTAGTGGGCGAGGGCGGCCTCGCGCTCCTGCGCATCGGCGATCTTCGCGACGTCGGGGGCGTAGCGCGCGCGCGCTGCCTGCTCGAAGGCCGCGCGCGTCTCGGGCCCAGGCTGCGCCCACGCGCGCTCGAACGCCGCGCGCATCGCGCGCTCGAGCTCCTCGACGCTCACCTGCGGCACCGACGCTGACCGCTGCGACGCGCCCGCGAGGTTCGCTGCGAGCGCGCGCGCCTCGGCGACGCGCCGGCGAAGGGACGGGGCGACGACGTCGTCGAGCTCCGCGAGCGCCGTCGCGCCGAGCTGCACCGCGGCCGGATCGCCCCCCGCGCGCGCGACCACGTGATCGACGACGCGCCGGAGCGCCGCCCGCGTGAGCGTGGCCTGCGCCTCGTACGACGCGAGCGCCGCCTCGACGGCGCGAAGGCGCGCCTCGTCGAGCCCTGGGAGGTCCAGCTGCGCCCGCAGGATGGGCGAGCGCGCGGCGAGCTCGGCGTCGAGCCGTTCGAGGTGCGTGATCGCGTTCTTGTGCGCGAGCTCGATCGAGGCCGGCGCTGGCTGCGGCTCGCCTTGCCCGGCGACGACCCAGCGATACGGCGCGGGGATCGGGCCGGCCGCCTTGGGCGCGCTCGGCAGAGCACCCGAGAAGCGCGCGAGGGCGCCCTCGGCCTCGTCCTGCTGCGCGACCTCGGCGGGCGTGCGCAGCGTCGCCGCGGCGCACGCGAGCCACCACGCGCCGGCCGCGTCTTGCGCCCGCGCGCGCGCCTCGCCC
>JAJXTK010000691.1 GCA_021783935.1 Myxococcales bacterium
GCTGCGCGACGTCGGCGCGATCCGTGGGCGGCACGACGCGGTCGAGCTGTTCCTGCTCGACGCGCCCCTTCGCGACGCGCTCCGCAAGCGGCTCGGGCGCGTGGGCGACCTCGATCGCCTCGTCACGCGCGCCGCGCTCGGCCAGGCCTCGCCGCGCGATCTCGGCGCCCTGCGCGACGGGCTCGCCGAGCTGCCGCCCATCGCGGAGCTGCTCGGCGGGGCGCGCGCCCCCGACGCGCGCGAGGTGCTCGGCCTCGATCGACCGCTCGATCGCCTCGAGGACGTGCACGCGCTGCTCGCGCGCGCGCTGGTCGACGCGCCGCCGCCGGTCGCGCGCGAGGGGGGCATCTTCCGCGCGGGCTACGACGCCTCGCTCGACGAGCTTTCGGAGCTGCGTCGCTCGGGCGACGAGGTGCTCCTGCGCCTCGAGGCGAAGCTGCGCGAACAGAGCGGGATCGCGAACCTCAAGCTCCGCTTCAACAAGGTCCAAGGCTGGTACCTCGAGGTCACGCGCACGCACGTGGAGAAGGTCCCGAGGGACTGGATCCGCAAGCAGACGATCGCGAACGGCGAGCGCTACACCACCGAGGAGCTCGACTCGCTCCAAGACAAGCTCCTGTCGGCCGAGGATCGCCACCGCGAGCGCGAGCTCGAGCTGTTCGACGCGCTGCGCGTGGCCGTCGCGCGCGAGGGGGAGCGCATGCGCGAGGTCGCCGGGCGCCTCGCCCGCTGGGACGTGCTCGCGGCCCTCGCCGACGTGGCGCACCGCAACGACTACGTGCGCCCGGAGATGGACGACTCGCTCGCGATCGAGATCGAGGAGGGGCGCCACCCGGTCGTCGAGAAGCTCGCACCGAGCGAGGGAACGGGGCGTTTCGTGCCCAACGACGTGCGGGTGTCGGCGGAGCCCGGCGCCGAGCGCCTGCTCGTGATCACGGGGCCCAACATGGCCGGCAAGAGCACGCTCATGCGCCAGGTCGCGCTCGCGTGCATCATGGCGCAGGCGGGCTCGTTCGTCGCCGCGCGGCGCGCGCGCATCGGCGTGGTCGATCGCGTCACCACGCGCGTCGGGGCGAGCGACAACCTCGCCCGCGGCGCCTCGACGTTCATGGTGGAGATGCGCGAGACGGCCGCGATCCTGCGCCGCGCGACGCGCAGATCGCTCATCGTCCTCGACGAGATCGGCCGCGGCACCTCGACCTACGACGGCCTCGCGATCGCGTGGGCCGTCGCCGAGCACATCCACGACGTCATCGGCGCGCGCACGCTCTTCGCGACGCACTACCACGAGCTGTGCGAGCTCGCGTCGACCTGCGCGGGGGTCGCCAACTGGTCGGTCGCCGCCAAGGAGATCGGCGACGACGTGGTGTTCCTGCACCGCCTCGTCCAGGGGGGCGCCTCGCGCAGCTACGGCATCGCGGTCGCGAAGCTCGCGGGCGTGCCCGAAATCGTGCTCGCGCGCGCGCGGGCCATCCTCGCGAACCTCGAGCGCGGCGCCCAGCTGCCGAGCGGCGGCCACGCGAGCCTGCGCGGTCGCACCGCGCGCGGCACCGTGCAGCTCGACATCTTCGGCGGCGCCGAGGCGACCCCTGGTCCCGATCCGCTCGAGGCTCGCCGCGCCGGCGGGAACAAGCGCGCGCACCCGGCCGTCGAGACGCTCAAGCAGCTCGACGTCGATCGGCTCTCGCCGATGGACGCCCTGCAGCTGGTCGCGAAGCTGAAGGCGCTCGCCTCGCAATCCTGACGTATCATCACTCTATGCGTCTGCTCTTCCCTGCCCTCGCCGCCGTCGCGCTGCTCCTCGCCGCGCCCGGCGACGCGCGCGCCTCCGAAGGGGTCAAGCGCCTCGGCGTGGAGGCGGGCTTCGCGGGCGTCTCAGGCAGCAACGGCAGCTTCCCGGGCTTCGGCGGCGCGGTGAGCGGCCGCTACGATCTCACCGACGCGTGGGCGCTCGCGGCGAACGTCACGGGGACGAACAATCAGGTCGCGGCCAAGGGGGGCCGCAGCTGGGTCGTCTCGGAGGCCGTCGGCATCCTCTACTCGCTCGACGTCATCCAGATCGTCCCCTACGTCGGCGCCTTCGTCGGCGCGTACGAGATCGCTGGGGGCGGCGTCGCGCAGGCGGAGCTGAAGGTCGGCGGACAGATCGCGCTCGGCGTCGGCTGGATCGTCTCGCGCGATCTGGTGCTGGGCCTCGAGCTGCGCGAGCACGTGCTGCCGGCGGACTTCTTGGCGTCGCCGAGCAACCCCACGCCCTTCTACACGACCACGTTCGTGAAGGCCGAGTACGCGTGGGGTTGGTTCTGACCTGACGCGGCCGGGGCGCGCGAGCCGCCTATTGGATTCCGCCGCATTGGTACGGCGTGCCGCCGCCACCGCAGCTCGCGGGCGGCGTGCAAGTGCCGCAATTCAGGATGCCGCCGCAGCCGTCGCCGATCTGGCCGCACTGGGCGCCGAACGCGGCGCACGTCGTAGGCGTGCAGGCGCCGGCGTCGCAGGGCGGGCAGCTCAACAGGCCCCCGCAGCCGTCGCCCTGCGGCCCGCACTTGCCGGTGCAGGTCAGCGGCGTGCAGGTCGGCACGCCGCACTTGTTCGCGTGGCCGCCGCCGCCGCAGGTCGCGGGCGCGGTGCAGGTGCCGCACGTGAGCGCGTTGCCGCAGCCGTCGCCGGTTTGACCGCAGTCGAAGCCGAGCTGCGCGCACGTCTTCGGCGTGCAGGTCGCCGAGCCGCACACGCCCGGCGTTCCCCCGCCGCCGCACGTCGTGCCGGTCGGGCAGCTGCCGCAGTTGAGCGCGTTGCCGCACCCGTCGCCGGTCGAGCCGCAATTGAGGCCGAGCGAGGCGCACGTCTTCGGCGTGCAATTGCCCGAGCCGCACTTGCCGGGGACGCCTCCGCCGCCGCACGTCGAGGGCGCGGTGCAGCTGCCGCAATTGAGCGCGTTGCCGCACCCGTCGCCGGTGAAACCGCACTCGATCCCCTGCGACGCGCAGGTGGTCGGCGTGCACGTCGCGGTGCCGCACTTGCCGGGCGTGCCGCCGCCGCCGCACGTCGCGGGGGCGGTGCAGCTGCCGCACGTGAGCACGTTGCCGCAGCCGTCGCCCGTCTGGCCGCAGCTGAAGCCCTGCGCCGCGCAGCTCGACGGGGTGCAGCTGCCCGAGCCGCACACCCCCGGCGTGCCGCCGCCGCCGCAGGTCGCCGGGGCCGTGCACGCGCCGCAGTAGAGGATGTTGCCGCACCCGTCGCCCGTCTGGCCGCAGTTGACGCCGAGCTGCGCGCACGTCTTCGGCACGCAGCTCGCCGAGCCGCACACGCCCGGCGTGCCGCCGCCGCCGCACGTCAGCGGCAGCGTGCAGGTGCCGCACGCGAGCACGTTGCCGCAGCCGTCGCCCGTCGAGC
>JAJXTK010000692.1 GCA_021783935.1 Myxococcales bacterium
GGCGAACCTCGACGCCCTCGAGGCGCGGGGCGTCGACGTGCGCGGCGTCGAGCGCGCGAAGGGGCGGTCGTTCCGCTGGGCGGGGCGCTACGACGCGACGCTCGCCTCGCGCGCCACGCTCGACACCCAGCTCAACGTCTTCGCCGACTTCAAGCCGAAGATCCCCGCGCACGCGCGCACCGCGCCCTTCCTGCTCCTCGGCAACATCCACCCCGCGCTGCAGCTCGACGTGCTCTCGCAGATGGAGCGGCCGAAGCTCGTCGTGGCCGACACGATGAACTTCTGGATCTCCGGCGAGCGCGCCCTGCTCGGCAAGCTGCTCGAGAAGATCGACGTGCTCGTCATCAACGACGAGGAGGCGCGCGAGCTCGGCGAGCACCACAACGTCAGCCGCGCGGCCGCCGCGATCCGCAAGATGGGGCCGAAGCTCCTGGTGGTGAAGCGCGGCGAGTACGGCGCGCTCTTCTACGACGGCGAGCAGCCGCCGTTCTTCGCGCCGGCCTACCCGCTCGAGGACGTGCTCGATCCGACGGGCGCCGGCGACACCTTCGCGGGGGGCTTGCTCGGCTACCTCGCGCACCTCGACGGCCGCGCCGGCAAGCTCGATCGCGGGGCCTACCGACGAGCGATCACGGCCGGCAGCGCCCTCGCGTCGTTCTGCGTCGAGGGGGTCGGCCCCGCGCGCATCCTGTCGCTGCGCGGCAGCGAGCTGCGCGATCGCCTCTCGGCGTTCAAGGCGCTCGTCCACGTCGAGCACGAGCTCGACGCGCTCACGCTGCTTCGCTGACGCCCGCCGCCGAGGCCCGCGCCGAGCTCGCGCCCCCTGACACGCCTGCCAGGGAGCGCGCTTGCCGCCGAGACCGCACGCGGCGGCCGACGGCCCCGGCCTCGCCGGGCGCGGCGTTCGCATGCGAATGCTGATACGCTGGGCGGACTTCTGCTTCGGGCGTCGGCCCGACGGGCGAGCGCGCGGCGTGGCGTGCGCGCTCGCAGTCGACGCCCATACGTGCCCCCTTCCCGCGGAGGATCCTCCATGAAGAGCCGTCTCTCGATGCTCGTCGCGCTCGGCCTCACGTGCGCACTCGGTTCGGTCTCGTACGTGGGCTGCAGCAGCAGCAGCGGCAGCGGCGGCAACAACACCACCGACACGGGCACGACGAACACCAACGATCCCGAGTGCAACACCATCGGGACGCCGACGCCGCTCACCAACACGACCTGCGATCAGACGCCGCCGATCCCCGATCGCTGCAACCCCCCGGGCAAGTGCGGCCCCACCGACCTCGGCGACGGCGTCTGCAAGCGCGCGTGCAAGACCGACGGCGACTGCACGACCGGCCACTGCGACACGACCTCCGGCTTCTGCCGCACCACCTGCCCGACCGACACCGCGTGCATGGCGCCGGTGAAGCAGAGCGGGGACGTCCTCAACTACCGCATGGGGCGCATCACCTTGTGGGCCCCCGCCTCGCTCGTCAGCCTGCAGGGCATGGCGGTCACGCCGTTCGTCGACCCGTCGTGCATGACCCCGTCGACGGGCGAGGGGTTCAGCTGGCTGATGCAGCTCGACCGGTCGAAGAACACGCTGCTGACGGGCGGCGCCAACAAGTCGACCGATCACAAGACCTTCTCGTTCCTGACCGGCCAGACCGTCGACCCCTCGAAGCTCGACCTGCTCTGCCCGGGCAAGGGCTTCGGCCAGGCGGGCGCGCAGCCCGTGCCGCTCGATCCGGTGACGGTCAAGGTGAGCTGGTCGGGCAACACCTTCAGCACCGAGATGCTGCAGAAGATCAACATTCCGATCTTCGACACGACCGTGGCGAGCAACCCGCCGGTCATCCTGCCGCTGCAGGAGGCCTACATGAAGGACGTGACGGTCTCGGCCGACAATAACTGTATCGGCAGCTGGGATAGCAACTACTACTGCGGCGTCAGCGAGGGGTGGACGACCGACGGCGTGCTGATCGGCAAGATCACCGCCGACGACGCCGATCAGGTGCCGGTCTCGAAGGTCGGCTGCTCGAGCCTCTGCGCGCTCCTCGTCGGCGACGCGACCAAGACCGACAGCACCGGTCACTGCCTCAAGGGGTCCGACGGCAAGGTCGTCGCCGGATATGGCGACTCGTGCGTCGGCGGCCAGGGGTGCAACAACGCCTTCTTGCTCTCGGCGACCTTCAGCGCGTACGGCGTCGCGATCACGAACGCGCCGACGCCGAGCGACGCGGGCGCCGACTCGGCGAGCGACGTGGGGACCGACGCGGGCACCGACGCGAGCGACGCGAGCGACGCGGCCAGCGGCGGCTGATCGTCGCGCCGTCGCGCACCTTGGGGCGCCGCGCCTGCGAGAGCGGGGGCGGCGCTCGGGCATTTTTGGGGATGGGGGCTGAGACGACGGGGGGGGCGGGCGCGGCGGCGGCTTCGGCCACGGCGGCGGGGCTTCGGCTTCGGCTTCGGCTCCGGCATCGGCTTCGGCAGCGGCTTCGGCTTCGGCTTCGGCTTCGGCAGCGGCTTCGGCAGCGGCTTCGGCATCGGCTTCGGCTTCGGCTTCGGCTACGGCTCCGGCTTCGGCTACGGCTCCGGCTTCGGCAGCGGCTTCGGCCACGGCTTCGGCGGGTGCGTCCGGGGTGGCGCACCGTGCGGCATGGGGGTGCTCGGCGCAGCACTCGGGGGGGGCGTGAGGTCGCGACAGCGGGCGGCCCGGGACGACCATCGGGAGCGCGAAACGGGCGCGGCGCGACAGGACTCACCTCGTCCTGCGGCGCGCGGGACGGGTTGCGGCTCGGCACGACGTGCTCCCCTTCGACCGGTTTTGGTGGGAGGTCACCCGACACTTGCAAGCCCGTCGCGGATTCCGCGGGCAGCGCACGCAAATTCGCGTGTTTTGTCGCCGAATCATGACGCAAGGCACCTTGCTGGCGCGCGCGTCCCCCCCGTAGACTCCGAGAGCTCGGCCGCGTGCCCTGCGTGGATCTCGTCGATCCGCAGGGCGGGCGGGCCCCGTCTTCGGGAGGTCGTCATGCGTCGCTTTTCTTTCGTGTCCGCGATGAGCCGGGGGCAGCTCGCCTCGTCGATGAAGACCGTCCTCGCGATCGGCTCCACGGTCGTGGCGGTCGGCTGTAGCGGCGGCGGCTGCTCCTCGTGCAGCGGCGCGAGCGTGATACCGGGCGGGTTCCCGAAGGATCAGCGGATTCAGAACGCCGCGGGCGTGCGGCTCACGCGTCCGGGGCTCGATTTCTTGCAGGACAACATCGCCGGCATCGCGCAGAAGGTCCTCGGATCGAGCTCGTCGGGCGGCATCATGACCTTCCCGATCAGCAGCTCGGACGCGTGCGCCATTCCCAGCCCGATCGGCGGCTGCATCACGACGATCCACATCTGCCCGAGCGGCCCAAA
>JAJXTK010000693.1 GCA_021783935.1 Myxococcales bacterium
GGCCGACATCGTCGACGCCCGCCCGGCGCCGGCGGCGGCGCCCGCCGCGCCCGCCGCGGCCGCGCCGGCGGCGAGCAGATCCGCTAGCACCCGGACCCGCTCGCGATCAAGGAGTCGAAAGAGCGTCGCCGACTCGAGCCTCTCGAGCATCGGCCACGGCATGCCGGCGGCCGAGGCGATCGCGCGATCGGCCTCGCGCAGCGCCTCCTCGGGGCGCCCCTCGCGCACCAGCGCCACGACGCGCGAGAGCACCGCCGCGAACTGTTCGATCAATCGTTCGAGGTAGTCGCGCCGGAACATGGTCGTCTCATGCACCCGCGCCCCGGCCGCCGCAAAGGCGCGGCGTTGTGCCGCCGGCGCGGGCGCGCCAAAGCGGTCGCATGGACCTCTCGGGCAAGCTCGTCCTCGTCACGGGGTGCAACACCGGCATCGGTCGCGTCACGGCGGAGGCGCTCGCGAAGCGCGGCGCGCGCGTGCTGCTCGCCAACCGCTCGGAGGAGAAGACCGCGCCGGTGCTCGAGGCGATCCGCGCAGCCGGCGGCCACGCGGAGTTGCTGCTTCTCGACCTCGGCGATCTCGACGCCGTGCGCGGGGCCGCGGAGAAGGTGCTCGCGCGCGGCGAGCCCCTGCCGCTCGTGGTCGCGAACGCGGGGCTCGCCGGGCAGCGGGGGGCCACCGCGCAGGGCTTCGAGCTCGCCTTCGGCACCAACCACCTCGGCCACTACCTGCTCGTGCGCCTGCTGCTGCCGGCGATCGAGCGCGCCTCCGAGGCGCGCGTCGTGGTCGTCGCGAGCAAGTCGCACTACGACGCCGACGCGATCGACTGGCCGGCGCTGCGGCACCCCACCGCCTCGCTCACCGGGCTGCCGGAGTACGCCGTTTCGAAGGCGTCGAACGTGCTCTTCGCGAGGGAGCTCGCGCGTCGCGTCCCCGAGCACGTGCACACGTACGCGCTCCATCCGGGCGTCGTCGCGAGCGACGCTTGGCGCCGCGTCCCCTGGGGGGTCCGTCACCTGATGAAGCTGTTCATGATCTCGAACGAGGAGGGGGCGAAGACCACCCTGTGGTGCGCGACCGGCGACGAGGTCCGCGCGCAGAGCGGGCTCTACTACGACGCGTGCAAGGAGAAGCGCCCGAGCCGCCTCGCGCTCGACGACGCGCTCGCGCGCGAGCTGTGGGACAAGAGCGCCGCGTGGGTCGGGCTCCCCGGCTGAGCGATCGCTTCGTCGGCGTCACGCCATCGATGACGAGATCGAGCAGCTCCTGCTGCGAGCGCACCTTGAGCTTCGCGAAGATCGCCTTCAGGTGATTGCGCACGGTGTGCTCGCTGATCTGCAGGTGCTCGGCCCTCCCTGGCACGGGCAATCTCGACCACTCGGTCAACGTCCGAGCGACCCCCCTTGCCGATTCGGCCCATCCCCAAACGCGAGTTCGTCCGCAGTCGAAGCCCGACCCTGCCGCGAGTTGATGAGAGCCGATTGCGCGCGACAAGGTTCTTCTCGGCGGCTGCTCGAGGCTTCTGCGCTCTCGCGACCGTCGAGCCACCCTACCCGATGTTTCGCGCGAGAAGTACGGTCTTTTAGGGGCCTGAGATCGATTCGTGTCCTCGGCGTCGGCGTCGGTGACCGAAAACCCGTCAGTGCCCGGGACGCGATCGCCCGATAGGCAACCTCTGGAGTCGGGGCCACGACTTCGACAAATAGGTGAACATGGACGACACGAGCTCGCGGCGCGCGAGGACGAACCGATCGCGGCGTGGACCTCTCGCGCCCAATCCCCAGCTCTGGAAGGCCCTCGAGCGCGGCACGAAGCTCCGGAAGATTCTCGTCGACTTCTACGCGGAGGTGTACCGGGACGAGCGCCTCGAGCCGTTCTTCCACGCGACGACGAGCGAGTGGGCGATCGACCACCAGTACGCGTTCCTCGGCGCAATCTTCAGCGGCGAGCCGATGTACTTCGGCGATCGCCCGCGCAACGCGCACCACTGGATGGTCATCACCGACGAGCTGTTCGACTACCGCGAGGCGCTGATGGAGCGCTGCCTGCGCCGGCACGGCCTCGCGCAGGAGCACATCGCCGCGTGGCGCGCGGTCGAGGAGGTCTTCCGCCGCCGCATCGTGAAGGTCGAGCCGTTTGCCCGCATGCGCAACGGGGTCGCGATGCCGCTCGAGGGCTACTCGACGATCCAGCTGGACGCGGGCGGCTTCTGCGATCGGTGCGCCGCGGCCATCGAGCGCGGCGCGCAGGGGCACTATCACGTGCGCACCGATAAGGTGCTGCGCGGGCAGTGCGCCGAAGAGGAGGGGATTGGCGTCCAGGTGTCGCCATGACCGTGCGCCTCTGTCCTCGTCCTCGCGGGCCGCTCGTCGTCGAGCTCGAAGAGGGGGATTCGCTCGAAATTCAGCGGCTCGACGGCTCGCTCGTCGACGTCGCCGGCGTCCGGAAGGTCCGGCTCTGCCGCTGCGGCGCGACGGGGCGGGTGCCCCTGTGCGACGGTTCGCACAACCGCATCGCGTTTTCGGACCCCGAGCGCGACGAGGCGTGACGGCGCCGGGCGGACTCCGCGCTCGGAGAGCCAGGAATCCGAGGCTGACCGGTTTTGCGTCAGTGTCCGAATGCCGCGGGACCGTATCCAAGTTCTTGCCCGCGTTGGACCAAGCACCGCCGATCCTGCAGCTCACGCGCTTCGGCGTCGCCTTCGGGCGCCGCGTGGTGCTCGCGTCGCTCGATCTCGCGGTCGCGCGCGTGGGGGTCACGACGCTCACGGGGCCGGTCGGCGCGGGCAAGTCGACGCTCATGCGCACGTTCTCGGGGCGCAACGACGCCGAACCGTCGCTGCGCACCTGGGGCCAGGCGAGCTACGCGGGGTCGCCGTGGCGTGAGGCGCCCGCGCTCCCAGCGCTCGTCGGGCAAGGGGCGAGGCAGCTCGTCTCCACGGCCCTCGAGAGCATCGCCTCTGCGATGCCGGATCGCGCGAGGCTCCAGCGGGGCCAACAGCGCGAGCGCGTCGTCGCGCTCCTCGCTCGCCGCCGTCCAGGCGGAGGTCTAGCGAGGATGAACGTGGTCTCGGTGCCATCGACCGGGCCCGTCGTCTCCGAGGAGGTCGCGCCGCTGCGCGACGAGACGCGGAAGGTGCTCGCGGAGGCGATCGATGCCGTCGGCGTGCTGCTCGACCACTACGCCGAGGTGGCCGAACCGCGCGCGTCGGCGCGCCACCATCGCGCCCCCCACTTCGTGGGCGCCGAGCTCATGGGCGAGGTCGAGCGCGTCGTGGCCGACGAGGACGCGTCGGGTGTGGTTCTCCTGCTGAGCGAGTGGTCGCGTTCTAACAGCCCCCATCCCCAGCCCTTCCCCCGCGGTGCGGGGGAAGGGAGCGGGAGGCGGCGG
>JAJXTK010000694.1 GCA_021783935.1 Myxococcales bacterium
GCGCGACGCGCAGTCGAGGTCGATCGACGACGATCCGTGGGGGCTCGCCCCCTCGCAGCCGGCGCCGCTCGCGAGCAGCGCGCGCGGGGCGGCCCCCGCGGCGTCGCTCGCGCGTTCCACCGAGACGCCATCGCCGGGCACCTCGGCCGCGCCCCGCGGCAACACGGCGCGCGAGGCGTCGGGTCCGACGGCGTCGGGCGAGGCGCGCTACGGGAGCCTCGTCTTCCTCGCGCAGGTTCGCGCGACCTACCTCGTGTGCGAGGGCCCCGACGGGCTCTACGTCATCGATCAGCACGCGGCGGCCGAGCGGGTGAACTTCGCGAGGCTGCGCGCCGCGCACGCGGCGGGCGCGGTCGCCCGCCAGCAGCTCTTGGTGCCCGAGATCGTCGACGTCGCGAGCGCCGAGTCGGTCTTGGTCGACGAGCTTCGCGAGCGAATGCTGTCGTTCGGCGTCGACGCGCGGGCCATCGGCGACGGCCGCGTCGCGGTGCACGGCGTGCCCGCGTTGCTCTCGAAGGCTACCCCGACCACGGTGCTGCGCGATCTGCTCGGCGAGCTCGGTCGCACCGGTGACCGCGCGTTCGGCGACGCGACCGATCTGGTGCTCGCGACGATGGCCTGCCACGGCTCGGTGCGCGCCGGCGATCCGCTCCACCCCGAAGAGTGCCGCGCGCTGCTCGCCTCGCTCGACGACGTCCCCTTCGCCGGCTACTGCCCTCACGGGCGCCCGATCGTGAACGTGCTGCCGTGGGCGGAGCTCGAGAAGAAGGTCGGTCGACGCTAGCAGGCCGTGTCGATCGCTCGACGAGTCCCAAGCTCGCGCGCGAGAGGAGCGGGCAGTTCTGGAGAAACTCGACGGCCTGCCGGTCGCCGTCAGGGCAACGCGATGTCCGGGTGGAGCAGGCGGGCGATCGCGACGACGCCGTCGAGCACGCGCGGCCCGGGCCGCAGCACCGCCTCGTCGCGCAGCAGGTGGACGCGCCGCGCCCGCACCGCGCGCATCGTCGAGAACGCCGGATCGAGCGCCGTCGCCGTGCCCGGGATCATCTCGGCGTCGATGATCACGTCGGGGTCGAGCGCCATCACGCGCTCCATCGAGAGCGTCGGGTAGGCGGCCCCCTCACGCACGACGTTCGCGCCCCCCGCGAGCGCGATCATCTCGTCGGCGAAGCTGCCCGGACCCGCCGCGGTGACCGGCTTGGTCGAGAAGAGCAGGAGCGTCTTCGGCCGCGGGGCGGCGGCGAGCGTCCTTCGGAGCACGTCGCGGCGCGCGCGCAGCGCGGCGACGAGCGCGCGGGCGGGCGCGTCGCGATCGGTGTGCACGCCGAGCCCCTCGATCATCGAGAGGATCTCCTCGAAGGTCTCGGTCTTCGGGAAGTAGGTCGCGATGCCGCGCTCCTCGAGCGCGCGCAGGAAGCCTTGGCCGAGGGGGCCCTGCGCGCCGACGACGAGGTCGGGCGCGAGCGCCATCGTGGCCTCGAGGCTCGGATCGACGAAGCCGCCGACCGCGGGGAGCTTCTGCACCTCGGGCGGCCAGTCGCAGAAGCGCGAGCGGCCGACGACGCGGGGACCCGCGCCGATGGCGAACAGCGCCTCGGTGGTCGAGGCCGAGATCGACACGATGCGCCTCGGCGGCGCGCTCGTGTTCCTGGCGCTGCGGCGGCAGGCCCCGGCGACGAGCGCGAGCGCGAACGTCGCGAGGGCCTGCCTGCGCGCGAGGCTCACTTCGGCCTGGCGGGGGCGATCGTCGGCTTGCCGTCCTTGCCAGCCGCGCCCGCGACCGGGAGCTTGATGGCGCCCGGCGTCGGCTGGACGCGCACGACCGAGAGCAGGCCGTCGTCGACGAGCCGCGCGTTCGCCGTGAACGCGTCGAACTCGGACGGCTGCACGACGGCCGTGGGCATCGTGAAGCCGACGTCGTCGATCACGGTCGTTCCGTCGACCTTCGCCGAGCGCGTCGCGTGGAGCTTCGTCGTCGCGTCGGTGACGTCGAGCGAGGGAAGGGGGGTCACGATCGACGTCCCCTTCGGCAGGTGAATCACGCGGTGAACCGTGTACATGGTCGCCGCCGAGATTCGCAGCGCCGTGGTGCGCTTCGCCTGCGCGGCGTACGTCGCGCCGAGCGTTGCGGCGCGTCCCCAGTGCAGCGGCGCAGCGCCGGCGATCGCCAGGCGGGCGCCGTCGGGGGTGAGGAAGATCGGCAGCTCGATCTTCGCGTGGAGCACGACCTGCCACGTCTCGGCCGAGGCCTTGACTTCGAGCACGTCGGCCTCAGGAATCCACGAGAGGACCTGCGCGCGCAGCGCGTCGTCGCGGTTGTCGCCCGCCGACTCCTCCAAGGTCCAGGCGATCTCCTGCGCGTCGCGGCCGCGCAAGAGCAGCGAGAACGTCCCCTTCGCCTTGCCGGTCTCGTCGACGGCGAGCTCGATGGTGGCGACGTCCGGGTCGTCGGCGGCGTTGGGCGGCACGGGGACGATCTTGCCGGTCGTGCCCATCGCCATGCGACCGCGCAGCTCCGGCGAGGTGCGGTTCGGCGGCGGCGGCATCCCCTCGACGTCGAGATCCAGCCACACGGGCTTCGCCTCGCCGCCCAGCTTGTCCGGCACCTTCGCGACGAGCAGCGCCTTCGAGAAGCGCCACGATCGCGCGACCATCTTCGGGTCGGCCGAGTACGGCGCGGTCTCGGCCCAGACGACCTCGTTCGGGACGCCGAGCTCGTCGAGCGCGCGGTGCACGAGCGAGACGCGCGAGCCCTGGGCGTCGAGCAGCGCGGTGCGCGCCGTGAACCACTGGTAGCCGCCGACGTAGCCGTTGCCGAGCGGCAGGAAGCCGACGCGCGGGATGGCGCGCTTGGCGGCGTTCGCGAGGCGCGCGAGCAGATCCACGCTCGGCGCGCGGTCGGTGCCCGCGGCGCCGTACACCCACGCCGTCACCTCGGGGTCGTGGTCGACGTCGGCGAGGAGCGACTCGCGGGCGTTGCGCGCGAGCTGATCCCACCCCCAGCTCCCCATGCGCAGGCACACCGAGGCGTCGAGCGAGGGCTGCCCCTTCTCGCTGCGGCGGATGCCGTGGTGGTCGAGCTTCCAGGTGAAGCGCTTCTTGCCGTCGGCGTCCGCCACCGTCGGCTTGCCGAGCTCGGCGTGCGTCCAGACGTCGAGGGGGATCGACGTCGGGTAGGCCAGCTCGATCGTCGCCTGCTCGACCGCCGTGCGATTGGGCAGCAAGTCGGGCGTGTCGAGGTCGAGCGAGCCGTCGGCGCGCGGCGCCATCCACCCCTCGGCGACCATCTCGACGTAGTCGCCCGGCTCGATCTGCGAGAGCTCGGCGCCCGACTGGTAGGCGGCGACGCGATCGGGCTCCACCACGCGCCC
>JAJXTK010000065.1 GCA_021783935.1 Myxococcales bacterium
CGCGCCCGTGGTCGCGAGCGTCGGCGTGCTCGACGCCGCCCGCGCGCGCGGGCTCGTGCTCGCGCTCGCCTCGACCGCCGCGGCGCCGAGGCCGCGGGCGTACAGCCCGCAGAGCGCGTGGTTGAACGACGTCACGTCGCCGAGCTTCGGGTGGTTGGTGCCGAGCGTGAGCACGTCGGCCTCGTCGCCGAGCACGTCGTCGGCGAAGCCCTGCAGCGCCTTCTTCGGTCCGACCTCGACGAAGACGCGCGCCCCGTCCGCGTAGAGCGTCTTGAGCCCCTTGACGAACTGCACCGGCGCGGCGACCTGCTCGCCGAGCAGCTCGATCATCTGCTCGCGGCTCGCCCCGTCGGGGTAGCGCTCGCCGGTGACGTTCGCCACGATCGGGCGCTTGGGCGCCGACAGGCGCAGGCGCGCGAGCTGCTTCTTCAGCGGCGCGCTCGCGGGGGCCACGATCGCCGTGTGGAACGCGTGGCTCACCGAGAGGGTCACCACCGCCATGCGCGCGGCCTGGATCTTCTCGACCGCCTCCGTCACGCCGGCCGTCGAGCCGCCGATCACGACCTGGCGGTTGCTGTTCAGGTTCGCCGTCACGACGTACCCCGAGACCGTCGAGAGGATCTGCTCGATCTTCTCGGCCGAGCCGACCACCGCGGCCATCATCCCGCAGTCGCCGACCGCGACGTTGCTCATCTCCTTGCCGCGCGCGCTCACCGCCTCGAGCGCGTCCTCGAACGGCATGCACCCGGCCGAGACGAGCGCGCCGTACTCGCCGAGGCTGTGTCCCATGACCATGTCGGGCTGCACGCCGTAGGCCTCGAGCAGCCGGGCGAGCGCCAGATCGACGGTGAGCACCGCGGGCTGCGTGACTGCCGTCTGGCGCAGCGCCTCCTCGGCGCTCTTCACCGCGGACTCGTCGTTCGGATCGACGAAGACCAGCTCGCTCAGCGGCCGACCGAGGAGCGGCGTGAGCTTGCGATCGGCCTCCTCGAAGAGTCCCGTCACGATCGGCTCGGCGGCGCGCAGCTCGCGGAGCATGTTCGCGTACTGAGAGCCCTGGCCCGTGAAGAGGAAGGCGACCTTCGGGGCGGGGCCGCTGCCCCGGAAGATCCCCTGCGCGCGCAGCGGCTTCCACGCCTTGGCCACCCCCGCGCGCATCGCCTGCTCGGCCTTCGCCGCCTTGGTCGCGAGCTCGCGCGCGTCGCCGTAGTCGATCGAGAGCCGCTCGTTCGCCTTCAGATCCCGCGCGCTCGGCGGCGTCGGGGCGGGGGCCTCGCCGGCCGCCGCGCGCTCCTTCACCGTCACGAGCCGCGCGAGCAGCTCCGCCTCGGTCGTCGCGCCGATCAAGAGCGCGCCCCGCAGCGGCGTCTTCGCCTGCGCCGGCGCGCGCGCCTCGATCTCGGGCGCGCCCGTCGCGGCGCGGTCGGACTCGAGCCCGCGACCGCGCGTCCTGTGGGTGAGCCGGCCGGGGACGTGCTCCTCGAGCACGAGGTGGAAGTTGGTGCCGCCGAAGCCGAAGGCGCTGAGGCCCGCTGCGCGCACGCCCGAGGCGGGGCGCTCCCAGGGGCGCAGCTCGGTGTTCACGCGGAAGGGGGACCTCGACCAATCGAGGTTGGGGTTGGGCGTGCGCCAGTTGAGGCTCGGTGGGAGCACCTTCTCGTGCAGCGCGAGCACCGCCTTGAGCAGCCCCGCCGCGCCGGCCGCGCTCTTGAGGTGGCCGAGGTTCGACTTCACCGAGCCGAGGGCCACCGAGCCCGGTCGCAGCCCCGCGCCGAGCGTCTCGATCAACGACGAGACCTCCACCACGTCGCCGACGGCCGTCGAGGTGCCGTGCGCCTCGATCAGCATCCCCTCGCTCGGCGCGATGCCCGCGGACTTCCACGCGCGCGTGACCGCGAGCCGCTGGCCGATCGGGTTCGGCGCGGTGATCCCCTTCCCCTTGCCGTCGCTCGAGCCCGCCATGCCGCGGAGCACCGCGTAGATGCGATCGCCTGCCTGCTCGGCGTCGGCGAGCCGCTTGAGCAGGAAGAGCGCCGCGCCCTCGCCCATGACGAAGCCGTCGGCGCCCTCGGCGAACGGGCGGCTGCCGGTCGCCGACAGCGCGCCGATCTTCGAGAACTTCACGAACGTGCTCGCGCCCATGTTGCGGTCGACGCCGCCGGTGATCACCGCGTCGTACTCGCCCGCGATCAGCCCCTGCCGCGCGGCGCTGATCGCCGCCATCGCGGAGGCGCACGCGGCGTCGGTGGTGTAGTTGGCGCCGCGGAGGTTGAAGACGTTGGCGATGCGCCCGGCGATGACGTTCGAGAGCTCGCCCGGCATCGTGTCTTCGGTGATCGGCGGCAGCTCCTGCCCCATGCGCGCGTGCAGCTCGCTCACGATGCGGGTGCGGACGCTCGTCGGCAGCTCGCCGAACGCCGCCCCCTGCGCGAGCCAGCGCTCGACCTCGGGGAACGTCGCGCGGATGGTCGTCCGGTAGTTCTTCTCGCCCCCCATCGCGTTGCCGAGGATCACGGCAGTGCGCTCGAGATCGAGCGCGCGATCCGGGTAGCCGAAGTCGAGCAGCACGGCGCGCGCGCACGCGACGGCCCAGCGCTGCCCCTCGTCCATCGCGTCGGCGACCCGCGGCGGGATCGCGAGCTTCCACGCCGCCGGCTCCCACGGCGCGCTGCGCACCCAGCCGCCGATCTTCGAATAGGTCTTGTCGGGCGCGCCGTGATCCTCGTCGAAGAAGAGCGTCGGGTCCCACCGATCGGGGGTCACGTCCGTGATGCTGCTCTTGCCGCTCTTCACGTTCGCCCAGAACGCGCCGGCGCTGGTGGCGTCCGGGAGGATGGCGCTGACTCCGACGACGGCGATGGCTTCGTGAGACGTGTCGATCATTGCGGTCCTCGATGCAGGCGAATTCGGGGCGGAGTTGGGCGGACGCGCTCAGCCGGCGCGGCCGTAGATCGCGTCGCGGACCTGGTCGAGGTCCTCGATGAGGCCGAGCTGGCCGCGGTGGATCGCCTCGAGCTCGAGCGCCGCGCCGAGCGGGCCGACGAGCCCGTCTTGCACGCCGCCGGCGCCGACGATCCAGCGCACCCCCTCGGTCGCGACCTTGAGCGCGGCCTCGCGCGCGAAGATGCGCGAGAGCGCCGCGAGCGTCGGCGCGTCGAAGCGCCGGTCGGTCTTCGGGTTCAGCGTCCCCGCGGCCGCGCCCGCCGCCCGCTTGGCGAAGGAGCCCGCGCACTCGGCCCACGCGATGAGCTCGCCGAGGCGCAGCAGCACGTGCTGGTGGCGCGTGAGGCGCCCGACGCGGCTTCGCTCGAGCAGCTCGCCCATCGCGCGCAGCGCCGAGGCCGCGAGCGCGGCGCCGACCTGCGGGCTCTTCGCGTGCAGCGCGTCGAGCTCCTTGGCGCGATCGGCGTAATAGCGGCCGCGCGTCTTGAGGTGGAGCTGCCAACGATCGCGCGCGATCGTCATCTCGAGGATCTCGCTGGTCCCCTCGTAGATGGTGGTGATTCGCACGTCGCGCTTGTACTTCTCGACCAGGTACTCGTGGACGTAGCCATAGCCGCCGAGCGCCTGAATCGACGCCTCCGCCGCCGCGTTGCCGGCCTCCGAGGACATGTATTTGGCAATGGCCCCCTCGGTGTTGAACTGCCCTTGGAGGCCGTGCGTCGCGTCGATGTTCTCGGCGGTCTCTTCGACGTACGAGCGCCCCGCCTCGAGCTGCGCGACGCGCGGGATGATCAGCTTGTGGGTGTAGCCCTGCTTCTCCGAGAGCTTCGAGCCCCCCTGCACGCGCTCCATCGAGTACGGGATCGCGCGATCGAGCGCGCCCCAGCCTGCGCCGAGGCCGAACGACGCGACCATCACGCGCGTGTACCCGAACACCGCCTGGGCTTGCAGCAGCCCCTGCCCCTCGACGCCGCCGATGAGGCGATCGGCGTCGACGTACACCTCCTCGAGCGTCAGCGGCGCGGTGTTCGAGAGCCGGATTCCATGCTTCTCCTCGTGCTTGCCCGAAGAGAACCCCTCGGCGCCCTTCTCGACCACGAACCACGAGGGGCCGGCCGGCGTCGACGCGAGGATCGTGTAGAAGTCGGCGATATTGCCGTTGCTGATCCACTGCTTCGAGCCGCTGATCCGATAGCCGACGATCTTGCCGTCCTGCTCGACGCGCGTGGCCGTGGTGCGCAGAGCGCCGAGGTCGCTGCCGGCCGAGGGCTCCGTCGCGCCGTAGGCGACCAGCGCCCCCTCCTCGGCGATCTTCGTCAGCCACTTGGCCTTCTGCTCCGGCGTGCCGCCGACGCTGATCGGATCGCTGCCGAGGAAGGTCGCGAGCACCGAGGTGGCCACGCCGAGATCCACGTGCGCGAGGGCCTCGCAGGTGCGGTAGACGTCGAAGGTCGAGCCGCCGAGCCCCGAGTGCTCCGCGGGGACGAACAGCAGCTGGATGCCGAGCTCGGCGCCGTACATCCGCCGGATCACGTCGAGCGGCACCTCGTCGGTGCGGTCCCACGCGAGCAGCTTCTCGTCCGAGAGCTCGCGATGGGCGAATTCCTTGAGCGAAGAGAGCACGCTCTCCAGCGAGTCCTTGTCGAGTCCAACGGCCATCGGTCGTCCACGCTCCTCTCGCCTGCCGGCGCGAGCCTTCCCCCCGGTCGTTCCGGGCGAAGCCCCGGCCGAGTCGGTAGGCGTGGTCCCGGTCGCGCACAACGCCGATCACCGGAATGACGCGTTCGCAAAACGGGGAATTCCGAATACCTCTGAGCTCGCGGCCGGGCGACGCCGTGGCCACGACCGGACTGCGAAGCGCCGTGCGCTGTCGAAACGGGGCGTGGAACGGGGCGACCGCAGGCGCCGCGCAGAAAATTTCGCGCTCCCTCCCGCACGATACGGCTGGCGGGTATCGCGTTCCGACCGACGCCGCGCGGCGCTCTACCGAGCGGACGAGACGGCAATGCGAAGTCCAGGGGGCGACGCGAGAGGCGACTTCCCATCAACGTCGAAGAGTCGAACGTTCGACCAAGCTCATTGGCAATCAGAATCGGTACGACCGATTCGAGCGCGCGTCGCCTCGGCTCGATCTGGCGCGCTCACCGGTTGGTGCACTGCAGCAGCGACGCCGTCCCGGGCGCGTCGGCCGCATCGCCGACCATGCGTATCGTTCCGACGCTCCCGGCCTCGAGGCACGCCCGTCCGACGACGCTCGCGTCGGTCGAGTAGCAGTAGCCGCCGGCGAGCGAGCTCGGGAGCGCGAACGACGGGTCGTGGAGGCAGCCGGCCTGCGTCGACGCGTCGACGACCGCGCTGCCCGAGAGCTGGAGCACCTCGCAGACGAGGCGGCGCACGCCGTCGGACCCCGTCGCGTACACGTTGCCGTCGCTCGCCGTCGCGGCGATGGCCTCGCGGCTCTCGGCGCCCGTCGCGGGGTCGGCGAACGTGACGCACCCCTGGATCGCGCTCGCCGCGGCGTCGGGCGCGACGAGCGGCGAGGCGCCCCCGCCCGTTCGGCAAGGCGCCGCGCCGGGGGTGCACAGGCCGGGCTTCCCTCCGCCGAGCTGCTCGCAGCGCGTCGCGCCGTCGGGGTGGTCGCTCGCGAAGATCCGATACTCTGCGCACGCGACCGCGCCGGTCGTCGGATCGGCATCGAGAAGCGAGGTGAAGCACTGCGACGACAAGGCGCCCGCGATGCGCGCCGCGATCGCCCCGAGCGCCGTCGCGTAAGAACCCTCGCACACCGACGCGACCGCCGTCTGGACGCCGTGCTGCGAGAGCTCGTGCAGCACGCGCAGCTGCCGCAGCGTCGGGTAGGCCTTGAAGCGCGGCTGCACGATCGCGCCGCTCGAGTCTTTGGCGCAGAGCGGGTTGGTCTGGTCGGCGTTCGGCGCGCTGCAGTCGGCGCTGGGGGTCGTGCTCGCGCGATCGCCGACGCACGCGTACTGCAGGTCGTCGCCGAGCGGCACGTCGCGATCGCCCCCGTTCACCGGGTCGATCGAGGGGTCGCCGCCGAACTTGGCAACGCCGACGCGCGGCGCGATCTGCTCGATCATGTGCGGATCGCGCACCGCCGCGTCGGCCGAGACGATCTTCTGCCACTCGCCCTCGGTCAGCGTGCGCGGCTGACCGCTCGCATCGAGCGGCGGCGCGAGCGGCTTCGGCACGCCGAGGATGCCGGCGACCAAGACGAGATCCTGGGTGCGCACCCCGCCGGCGAAGATCGGGTTGTTGGCGAGCTTGCCGTCGGAGCCTGGCACCTGCGGGGCGCTGAACGCGTCGACGTAGCGCTGGCGCCCCCAGAGGAAGTTGAACCCGAAGCGGCGCGTCTGCTGGATCATCCGCACGGCGAGCGCGTCGGCGTCCGCATTGACGTGGTTTCCGCCCCACGGCACGACGCAGCCGCCGCCCGGATCGGTGCCCTGCTGGACGCACGACTGGCACGAGTAGGTGTTCTTCAGCGTCGCGTAGTCGCTCTTCGACTGCGGCTCGAAGTCGTCGGGGACGCTGTGGCACCCGGCCCACCCGGGCGGCATCGCGCCGCGCGCGGTGGCGAGCGGGAACCAGTTCAGCCCCGCGGGCAGGAGCGACGCGTCGTCGTGGTTGCCGACGAACAAGACGGCGAGGAACGAGTCGGGACGGAGGAACGCGGCGCGTTCGGCGAGGACCCGCTGGTCGACGCCGCTGGCGACGATCGAGTTGCTCCCGCAGTCGTCGCCGCTGGCCGTGGGCGTGCATGTTGCGTCCGCGGTGAGATACGGCGCCGGGTCGACGAGGAAGTGATAGGCGGCCTCGAGCGGCGCGGGGTAGCCGCAGCCGTCGGCCTTCAGCGAGGTGACCACGCACGAGGCGGCGAGCTCGAAGTCGGGCAGCTTCGCGGCGCCGACGAACGGCGTGCTCGCGCTCGCGCCGTAGCTCCAGTCGATCGCCGAGGCGGCGACGGGCGCAGCACACGCGCTCGACTTCACTTGGCCGCCCGCGTCGATGGAGAAGCCCTGGGCGCCGTTCTCGCCGGCGCGCGGGAGCAGCTGGCCATGATCGTCGCCGTGCGCGCCGCCGCACGCCGAGGTGCCGTGGCCGCCGAGCGAGCTCGAGACGAAGGCGACGTGGACGTCTTGCAGGCGGGAGCTGCCGCCCCCGGGCGTCGTCACCGCGAGGGTGCCGAGCTTGCCGAGCAGCGACGGCAGCTGCTGGGCGAGCGATGCCTGCACGTCGGCCATGCCGGGCGCGTCGTCGACCACCACGAGCAGGTCGAGCTTGCCCAAGGTCGTGCGGCGGATGCCGTTGTTCCCGCACGTGAGCCCGCCGGGGGGGCCGGCGTCGACCGGCGCGATCGCGTGCTGCGTGCAGGCCGAGGCGACGCAGAGCACGGCGACGGACGCGAGGCGCATGCTCGGCGAGCGCATGCAGCTAAGGTACCAGGAGGCGCAGGGGAGCCAATCGGCGCGAGGCTCGTCGCCGCGCGCGACGCGCCGCCGCCCGCGCCCCGGCGGCCGCGATGCCAACGGCGGTGGCGGATCCGCCAACTCCACACGCGCGCCTGGTCTCGGACGCCCCCCGCGTGCCATGGTCGGCCTTGTGCCATGGAGAGGCTGCTGATCGTCGAGGACGTCTTCGTCGCGCGCGCGGGGGGGGTGCACGTGCGGCCCAAGGTCACGCTGTCGCGTGCGGAGCGCTCGTTCGCCGTCACGCTGCGCACCCCCGACGGGCGCGAGCGATCGGCGACGGCGTCGCTCGACGTCATGCACGTGCGCGGCCCGCTGCCGCCGTTCGGCATGCTGCGCCTGCACGGCCTCGCGCCCGACGAGGTGCCGGTCGGGACCGAGATCCTCCGCTGAGTCAGCCGGTGCTTGCCGCGGTGGCTCGGCAGGTCGGGCAGGCGGCCGACGCGCCGTGCTCTCTGCGCCGAGCGGCTGAAATGCTTGCCGTTCACAACTATTCTTAACCGCTTGCGGTGCCCGATCGGCGGCGCGAACGTCCCCCCGCGTGCCAACATCCGGCAGCGGCGCTGCTGCCCCGATCGATCGGCGAAACGTGGACCCGAACTCCCCTCAGACATCCTCGCAGGCGCGCCGGTGGGTGCTCGTGATCGTGGCCGTCGTGGGCATCGGCGCGCTCGGGCTCTTCGTCCGCCACCGCACGCGCGAGCGCGCGGCGACGAGCGCCGCGGCGAGCGCGTCGATGGGGGAGCGCGTCGTGCCGGTCGCCGTCACGACCGTCGCGCGTCGAGACCTCCCGATCTACCTTGAGGGGATCGGCTCCGTCGTCGCGTTCAACACGGTGACGATGAGGCCGCTGGTCGACGGTCGCATCCAGACGGTGCTCTTCAAGGAGGGCGACGCGGTCAAGAAGGGCGACGTCATCGTGCAGATCGACCCGCGCCCGTTCGCCATCCAGGTGCAGCTCGCGCGCGCCAACCGGGCCCGCGACGCGGCCACGCTCGTCAACGCGCGCATCACCCTCGAGCGCAACAAGACCCTGCTCGCCAACGGCGTCGGCAACCAGCAGAGCGTCGACGACTCGACCGCCGCCGTGGCCCAGGCCCAGGCCGTCGTCGCCTCCGACGACGCCGCCATCGCGAACGCCGAGCTGAACCTCGAGTGGTCGCGCGTCGTCTCGCCGATCGACGGCGTGCTGGGCATCCGCCTGGTCGACGTCGGCAACATCGTGCACGCGGCGGATCCGACCGGCCTGGTGGTGATCACGCAGATCGACCCCATCGCCGTCTACTTCACGCTCCCCGAGGACGATCTCCCCCGCGTGAGCGAGGCGATGGCGGGCGGCAAAGAGCTCGACGTCGAGGCGTACGCGCGCGACGGCACCACCAAGCTCGGCCTCGGCAAGCTCTCGGTCCTCGACAACCAGATCAACCAGGCGACGGCGACCATCCGGCTCAAGGCGATCTTCGCGAACGCCGGGCGCGCGCTCTGGCCGAACCTCTTCGTCAAGGCGCGCCTTTCGCTCTCGGTGCGCAAGGGGGTGATCGTCGTCCCCTCGACCGTCGTGCAGCGCGGCCCGCAGGGGGCCTACGCCTACGTCGTCGAAGCCGACGACACCGTCTCGCTGCGCCCCGTCGAGGTCGACATGACCCAAGGGGAGACGTCGATCCTCGCCAAGGGGCTCGAGCCGGGCGAGCGAGTCGTCGTCGACGGGCAGAACCAGCTCAAGCCCGGCGCGAAGATCATGGCCAAGCCGTGGGGGGCGCGTTCGGCGTCGGCGTCGGCGTCGGCGTCGGCATCGGCTCCGGCATCGGCCGCGGCGTCGGCGCCCGCGGCCTCGGGGTCGACCGCGGAGCACGGCGCGCCGGCCGAGCGTCGTCGAAAGCGCGCCGAATGAGCATCTCCGAGCCGTTCATCCGTCGTCCGGTCGCGACGACGCTGCTGATGATCGGGCTCTTGCTCGCGGGGCTCGTCGCCTACAAGCAGCTCGCCGTCTCGGCCCTGCCGCAGGTCGACTACCCGACCATCGTCGTCTCGACCTACCTGCCCGGTGCGAGCGCCGACACCATGGCCTCCGCGGTCACCACGCCGCTCGAGCGCCAGTTCGGTCAGGTGCCGTCGCTCGCCAGCATGACGTCGGTGTCGAGCTTCGGGTGGTCCCAAGTCACCCTGCAATTCACCCTCGATCGCAGCATCGACGCGGCCGAGCAGGACGTGCAGGCGGCGATCAACGCGGCCTCGGCGCTCTTGCCGCGGCAGCTGCCGGCGCCACCGACCTACAGCAAGTCCAACCCCGCCGACCAGCCGATCCTCACGCTGTCGGTCAGCTCCGAGACGCTGCCGCTCGAGAAGGTCGACGACTACGCCGACTCGATCCTCGCGCAGAAGATCTCGCAGGTCTCGGGGGTCGGCCTCGTGACGCTCAACGGCGGCCAGAAGCCGGCGGTGCGCGTGCAGGTCGACCCCGAGGCGCTCGCGGGCGCCGGGCTCTCGATGGAGGACGTGCGCCAGGCGATCTTCACCGCGAACGTCAACCAGCCCAAGGGGAGCCTCGACGGCCCGCGCACCGACTACACGCTCGCGACCGACGACCAGCTCTACGAGGCCAAGACCTTCCGGCCGATCATCATCGCGTACGCCAACGGCGCGCCGATCCGGCTGAAGGACGTCGCCAACGTCGACGACGGCGTCGAGAACAGCCAGCTCGCCGGCTGGGCCAACGGCAAGCGCGCCGTCATCCTCAACGTCCAGCGCCAGCCCGGGGCGAACATCATCCAGGTCGCCGACCGGGTGAAGGCGCTGCTGCCGAAGCTGTCGGTCAGCCTGCCGCAGGCGCTCGAGGTGAAGGTCATCGCCGACCGCACCGAGACGGTGCGCGCCTCGGTCGACGACGTGCAGTTCACGCTCCTGCTCACCATCGGCCTCGTCGTCGCGGTGATCTACCTGTTCCTGCGCGATCTGCGCGCCACGATCATCCCGGGCGTCGCGGTGCCGCTCTCGCTCGTCGGCACCTTCGGCATCATGTACCTGCTCGGCTACAGCCTCGACAACCTGTCGCTGATGGCGCTGACCATCTCGACCGGCTTCGTCGTCGACGACGCGATCGTCATGATCGAGAACATCGCCCGCTACATCGAGGCGGGCGATCGCCCCTTCGTGGCGGCGCTCAAGGGGGCCAAGCAGATCGGCTTCACGATCGTGTCGTTGACCGTCTCGCTCGTCGCGGTGCTCATCCCCCTCTTGTTCATGCAGGGGCTGATCGGGCGCCTCTTCAGGGAATTCGCGGTCACGCTCGCGGCGGCGATCGGCGTCTCGGCGATCTTGTCGCTGACGCTCACGCCGATGATGTGCGCGCACATCCTCGCGCCGCACGACGAGCACGCGCAGCACAACTGGTTCTACCGCGCGACGGAGCGCTTCTGGGACGCGGTGCTCGCCGGCTACGACCGCGGCCTGCGTTTCGTGCTGCGCCACAAGCTCGCGACGCTGCTGGTGACGATCGGCACGCTCGGCCTGACGGTGCACCTCGCGCTCGCGATCCCGAAGGGCTTCTTCCCCTCGCAGGACACGGGGCTGGTGCTCGGCGTCACCGAGGCCTCGGCCGACGTCTCGTTCCCGCGCATGATGGCGCTGCAGCGCCAGGTCGCCGAGATCGTGCAGCAGGACCCGGACGTCGCGACGGTGGCCTCGTTCATCGGCGCCGACGGCACCAACGCGACGACCAACTCGGGCCGGCTCTCGATCGCGCTCAAGCCCCGCGACGATCGCGCGGCGAGCGCCCAGGAGGTCATCGACCGCATCGCGCCGAAGGTCGCGGCGATCCACGGCATCTCGCTCTTCATGCAGCCGGTGCAGGACCTCCAGGTCGACGCCCGCATCGCCCGCACGCAGTACCAGTACACGCTCGAGGACGCCGACCCCGAGGAGCTTTCGACCTGGGCGCCGAAGGTCGTCGACGCGCTCAAGCAGCTGCCCATGCTGCGCGACGTCGCGAGCGACCTTCAGACCGGGGGCCTGGCGCAGTCGGTGGTGATCGATCGGGACACCGCCTCGCGGCTCGGCATCGCGACGCAGACCATCGACGACACGCTCTACGACGCCTTCGGCCAGCGCATGGTGTCGACGATCTTCACGCAGCTGAACCAGTACCGCGTCATCCTCGAGGTCAAGCCGGAGATGCAGCGCTCGGCCGACGCGCTCAAGACCCTGTTCGTGCGCGCGCCGTCGGGCGACGCGGTCCCGCTCTCGGCCCTCGCGCACTTCGAACGCAAGACCGTCCCCCTCGCGATCTCGCACCAAGGGCAGTTCCCGTCGGCGACCGTGTCGTTCAACCTCGCGACCGGCGCCTCGCTCGGCGACGCCGTGGCCGCGATCCAGGGCGCGAACGACGCGATCTCGCTCCCCCCCGGCGTGCACGCGGCGTTCGTCGGCACCGCGCAGGCCTTCTCGGACTCGCTCTCGAGCGAGCCGATCCTGATCCTCGCGGCGGTGCTCACCGTCTACATCGTGCTCGGCGTGCTCTACGAGAGCTACATCCACCCGATCACGATCATCTCCACGCTCCCCTCGGCCGGCGTCGGCGCCTTCCTCGCGCTCATGGTCGCCAAGACCGACTTCAGCATCATCGCGCTCATCGGCGTCGTGCTGTTGATCGGCATCGTCAAGAAGAACGCGATCATGATGATCGACTTCGCGCTCGAGGCGGAGCGCGACGAGGGGCTCGACAGCGAGTCGGCGATCCACAAGGCCTGCCTGCTGCGCTTTCGCCCGATCATGATGACCACGCTCGCCGCGCTCCTCGGCGGCCTGCCGCTCGCCCTCGAGCACGGCACCGGCGCCGAGCTGCGTCGCCCGCTCGGCATCACGATCGTCGGCGGCCTCCTGATCTCGCAGGTGCTCACGCTCTACACGACGCCGGTCGTCTACCTCTACATGGCGCGGCTCGGTCGTTGGCTGCGCCCGCGTCGCGTCGCGGCGGAGGCGCCCTTGGCGGCCGAATGAGCGCGCACGGCCCCCCCTCGGAGCGCGACAAGCCGCCGGCCTCGGGGCTGAACGTCCACACCCTCGTCAACTTCTCGGCGCCCTTCATCCAGCGTCCGATCGCGACCTCCTTGCTCGCGCTCGCGGTGCTGCTCGCGGGGCTCGCCGCCTATCGGCTGCTGCCGGTCTCGCCGCTGCCGCGCGTCGACTTCCCCACCGTGAACGCGAGCGGCGGGCTGCCGGGCGCGAGCCCCGAGACGATCGCGGCCAACATCGCGGCGCCGCTGGAGCGCCGGTTCGGGCGCATCGCGGGGGTCACCGAGATGACGTCGACGAGCTCGCTCGGCAGCACGTCGATCACGCTGCAATTCGACCTCGATCGCGACGTCGACGCCGCCGCGCGCGACGTGCAGGCGGCGATCAACGCGGCGGGCGGCGACTTGCCGCAGAACCTCCCGCAGCTGCCCACCTTCCGTAAGGTGAACCCGGCCGACGCGCCGATCGTCGTGATGGCGCTCACCTCCGACGTGGTGCCGCTGCCGCAGCTCTTCGAGGCGTCGAACACCATCCTCGCGCAGAAGATCTCGCAGGTCCCCGGCGTCGGGCAGGTCTTCGTCGGCGGCGGCCAGCAGCCGGCGGTCCGCGTGCAGGTGGACCCCTACCGCCTCGCCGGGCTCGGCATGAGCCTCGAGGACGTCCGCAACGTGATCGCCAACGCGACGGTCGACTCGCCCAAGGGGTCGTTCACCGGGCCCTTCCAGTCGGAGGCGATCGCCGCCAACGATCAGCTGCTCGGCGCGAAGCTCTGGTCGCAGGTGCCGCTGCGCGTGAGCGGCGACGGGATCGTTCGCCTGTCGGACGTCGGGCGCGTGGTCGACAGCGTCGAGAACGAGCGCGTCGCGGCCTGGATCGACGGGCGGCGCTGCGTGCTGCTCGTGGTGCGCCGCCAGCCGGGCGCCAACATCATCGAGACCACCGAGCGGGTGAAGGCGATCATGCCCGAGGTGATGAAGTCGGTCTCGCCGGCGGTGCGCTACGTCGCGGGGGTCGATCGCACGCAGACGATCCGCGCCTCGGTCGAGGACGTCGAGCGCACGTTGATCATCAGCGTGCTGCTCGTCGTCGCGGTGGTGTTCGTCTTCTTGCGATCGTTCCGCGCGACCTTGATCCCGAGCGTCGCGGTGCCGGTCTCGCTCGTCGGCACCTTCGGGGCGATGTACCTGCTCGACTACAGCCTCGACAACCTGTCGCTGATGGCGCTGACCATCTCGACCGGCTTCGTCGTCGACGACGCCATCGTCGTGACCGAGAACATCGCGCGCTTCATCGAGCACGGCGAGCCGCCGGTCGCCGCCGCGCTCAAGGGGGCGCGCCAGATCGGCTTCACGATCATGTCCATCACCGCCTCGCTCTTGGCGGTGTTCATCCCGATCCTGCTCATGGGCGGCATCGTCGGGCGCCTGTTTCGCGAGTTCGCCGTCACGCTGAGCGTCGCCATCGCGATCTCGATGGTCGTCTCGCTGACCCTCACGCCCATGATGGCCTCGCGCCTGCTCGACGCGCGGATGCACGAGGCGCAGGGCGCCTTCTTCCGCGCCACCGAGGCCGTCTTCGACGGCATGCTCCGCGTCTACTCCGCCATGCTCCGCTGGGTGCTGCGGCACCGCGTGCTCGTCGGCGTGGTGACGATCGGCACCGTCGCGCTGACCGTCTGGCTCTACGCGTTCGTGCCGAAGGGGCTCTTCCCGCAGCAGGACACCGGCATGCTGATGGGCTTCTTGGACGCGCCGCAGGACATCAGCTTCCCGGCGATGAAGGCGCGCTCCGAGACGGTCAACGAGGTCATCCGCACCGACCCCGACGTCGAGCACGCGACCTCGTTCATCGGCGGCGGCCCGGGCGGCGGCGCGCTCAACACCGGCACCGTCTTCGTGACGCTCAAGCCGATCGGGCAGCGCAAGGCCAGCGTCGACGAGGTCATCGCGCGCCTGCGCCCGAAGCTCGCCAAGGTCGAGGGGATAACCCTGTTCCTCCAGGCTGCGCAGGACGTCCGCGTCGGCGGGCGCCTCTCGCGCACGCAGTACCAGTACACGCTGCAGAGCGCCGACCTCGGCGAGCTCACGACGTGGACGCCGCGCATGCTCGACGCCCTGCGCAAGGTGCAGCTGCTCAAGGACGTCGCGAGCGACCTGCAGACCTCGGGGCGCGAGATCGAGCTGGCGATCGATCGCGATCAGGCGTCGCGCTTCGGCATCACCCCCTCGCTGGTCGATCAGACGCTCTACGACGCGTTCGGGCAGCGGCAGGTCGCCCTCACGCTCACGCAGGCGAACCCCTACCGCGTGGTGCTCGAGGTGCTCCCCGAGCTGCAGCAGAACCCCGACGCGCTCGGGCAGCTGTTCGTCGGCTCGCCGCTCGGCGGTCAGGTGCCGCTGTCGGCGATCACGAAGATGTCGCAGCTGCCGACCGCGCTCTCGGTGAACCACCAGGGGCAGTTCCCGGCGACGACGCTCTCGTTCAACCTCGCGCCGAACGCGTCGCTGAGCCAGGCGCTCACCTCCATCGCCAAGGTCGAGCGCG
>JAJXTK010000695.1 GCA_021783935.1 Myxococcales bacterium
GTGCGCAGCAGCGCGCCGACCAGCGCGTAGCTCGTGTCGGCCGACAGCGCGCGGGCGCGCGCGCTGAGCACGAAGAGCGGCTCGGGGCGGGCCGCCAGGCGCGCGAGCAGCTCGGCAACGAGCCGGCTGCGCCCGACGCCAGGGGGGCCCACGAGTGTCGCGAACTGGGTTCGGCGATCCGAGAGCGCGGTCTCGAGCGCGTCGTCGAGGCGCTGCATCTCCGCGGCGCGGCCGAGGAGCTTGGTCGGCAGGCCGTGGAAGTCGGTGCTCGGCGCGGCGAGGCGCGCCCGCGCGCGGCCGAGGACGCGGTAGCCGGAGGTGGCTGCGCCGCTCGCTTTGAGCCCGCCTTCGAGCGGCTCGACGAGGAAGCGCCCCTCGACATGCCGAAGCGTCTCGCGCCCCACCACCACCGTGCCGGCCTGGGCGCGCGCGTGCATGCGTGCGGCGAGGCTGACCGGCTCGCCGGTCACGCTGAAGCCGCGGCGCGGAGAGCCGCCCGGCGTCGCGCCGGTGAAGACGCGGCCGGTCTCGATGCCGACACGCACCGTCAGCTGCGCGCGACGTCGCTCGCGGTCGCGAACGCGCACGCGATCCAGGGCGGCCTGCATCGCGAGCGCCGCGCTCACCGCGCGCTCGGCATCGTCCTCGCGCGCCTGCACCGCGCCGAACACCGCCATCAAGCGGTCGTCGCCGAGGCGCTCGACCGCGCCGCCGAGCTCGGTCACGCACGTCGACAGCGCCTCGAGGCAGCCGTCGACGACCTCGCCGAGCTCCTCCGGCGCGAGCCGCTCGGCGAGCGCGTCGAGGCCGACCACGTCGACGAAGGCGATGGTGCAGAGGCGGTTCTCCCCTTCGCGCGACCCCGGCCCTCGCCGCAGCGAGGCGCCTTGTTCGGGCGCGGACGCCGCCTCGGAGGCGAGCAGCTGCTCCGAGGCGAGCGTCGGCCCCGGCAAGGCGCGCACCGAGACGAGCGCGACGGAGGCGACCTGCGCGGCGATGTCCCCCACCAGCAGCGTCCGCGCCTGCGTGATCGTCCGAGCCTCTTGCAGCGCGTGCCAGAGCAGATCGAGCGTCGGGTGGCGCTGGGTCGGATCGACCGCGAGCGCGCGCGCGACGACCGCCTCGATGGCGGGCGAGGCGACCACCCCCACGCTCGCGAAGGAGGGGCGGCGGCGATCGTCGGTGGCGGCGACGTAGAGCTGCAGGGGCGTCGAGGCGACGTTCACCATGCGCCCCGAGGCGGCCTCGAGGAGCACCAGCGCGAAGGCGTACACGTCGGTCCACGGGCCGGTCGCGCCGAAGCGAGGATCGAACTGCTCGGGGGCCGCGTACTGCGGCGAGAAGGCGCGCGTCTCGCTCCCGGTGCGCGCGTACGCCTGGGTGATCGAGACGTTCTGCTCGAGCACCTTGGCGATGCCGAAGTCGAGCACCTTGAGCGTGGCGCCCGTACCGATGCGCGCGAGGAAGAGGTTGGCGGGCTTGACGTCGCGGTGGGCGACCCCCTGTGCGTGCGCGACCGCGAGCGCCTCGGCGGCGGGCGCGAGCAGCTCGAGCGCCGCGTCGACCCCGAGGGGCGGCTGGCCGTGCCGGGCGGCGAGGTGCGCCTCGAGCGTCTCCCCCTCGAGCCACTCCATCACGATGTAGGGGGTCCAGACGCCGAGCGGCGAGCGCGCCGCGCCGACGTCGAGCGCTTGCACGATGCCCGCGCTCGCCTTCGACAGCCGGTGCAGCAGCCGCGCCTCCTCGGTGAAGGCGGCGAGGAAGCTCCGCTGCTGCGCCTCCTCGAGGGCCGCGGGCAGCCGCAGGCACTTGACCGCCACCGGCTCCCGGAAGCCGAGGTGCGTGCCGCGATAGACGACGCCGAAGCCCCCTTCGCCGACCAGGCGCTCGACGGCGACCTTCCCGTCGAGGGTCGCGCCGACCCAGCCGAAGGGATCGTTGGCCACGGACATCGCGTCGTCAGCGTACTCGGGACCAGCCTCCGACGGGCGCCGGAATCGAGCGCGGCGGGCTCGACCGTCGCGCCTCAACGCGCCGGGGTGAGCGCCTGCGGGGGCGAGATGTTCGCGCTCACCACCTGACAGGGCCCCTCGGTCGCGCCGCAGCCGCAGCTGGCCCCGCCGGCGAGATCGAAGCCATACGAGGCGCTGACCACGGGATCGCTCTCACCGTCGAGCTCGAAGGCGGCGCAGAGCACCGCCGCGTTGGCGAGGCTCACCTGGCCGCCGTAGGCGAGGATGCCGGCGCGCGCCGAGTCGGCGAAGCGGCTGTTGGTCACCGCGAGGGGCCCATCCCAGACGATGAGCGCGTCGCCGCCGCTGCCGTCGGCGAGGGCCTTGGTGCCCTCGACCAGGACGCCGTCGAGATCGCCGGTGCACCCCTGCGTGTAGATCACCCCGCAATCGGAGTTGCCCACGATCGCGGAGGCGTGCAGCGACACGGTGCCCGGCGCGACGTGCGTCTGGGTGTCCTGCACGTCGAGGCCACGGCCCGCCGCGCCGTCGGCCACGCGCGGTCGCGTGTCGCGGATGGTGGTCGCCTCGATCGAGCCGCTGGCGGCGTCGGCGAGCACGCCGATCGTCCGGTTTCCCGCGACCAGCGAACCGCGGAGGGTGAAGGTCGCCGGCAGGGGCCCCTGCGCCGTGAACTGGATGCCGATGCCGAAGTGCCCGTCGGCCTCGCGCTCGAGGGTCCCGCGCACCACTGAGCCGTCGATCGTCGCGTCGAGCCCCTGGACCGAGAGGCCGATCATGCGGTTGCGTTCGATCACCGACCGGGTGAGCGTGAGCTTGCCCGCGAGCTTGGCCGAGACGTCGGCGAGGGCGATCACGCCAGTGCCATATTGCTGACTGCCGTCGGCGGCGGTGTCCCGGACGGCGCACCCATCGATGGTCAGGTCGGTGCCGAGCGCTTCGATGGCGCTGGTTCGATTGCGCTCGAAGAGCGAGGCGCGCACGGTGACGGTCGGCGACGCGCCGGCGTTCGCCCCGATGGGCTGCGTTGCCAGCCCCACGCCGCGCTTGCCGTCGGTCAAGCTCAGCGCGGTGTCGTGCACGAGCGTGTCTTCGATGAGCGCGGTGAGCTGGCCGGCCGCGAGGATGCCCGCGCTGCGCGCGCGCGCGATGTTCGTGCCGCGCACGGTGAGCGTCGCCGCCGGGCCGGCGGCGTCGACGTACTCGACGCCGTAGCCGCCGGTCTCGTCGTCCCAAGGGAGCATGTCGCGCAGCACGCTGCTCTCGATGGTGACCGTCGAGGTGGTGCCCCAGATCGCGGCGCCGCGCGCGCGCTCGACCACCAGCCCGTCGGCGGCGAGGGTCGAGCCGTCGAGCGCCGTCTGCGCCGCACCGCT
>JAJXTK010000066.1 GCA_021783935.1 Myxococcales bacterium
TCGCGACCCTCGGCGCCTGACCCGGGCCCCCCTCGCACGGTTCTTGATGACCCACGCGCCCGGTCCCCACGTGAGCGTCACACCCGAGCCGCAAGCCCCCCCGATGCACGACGCGCCGATGAGCGCGCGCGACGACCTCGCGCCCGCGTCGCGACGCCTCGAGGTCGAGGGGACCGTGCAGGGGGTCGGCTTCCGCCCATGGGTGCATCGGGTCGCGACCTCGCTCGGGCTGCGGGGGTGCGTCTTCAACGATCCGCGCGGCGTCGTCATCGAGGCGGTGGGTCCCCTCGCCGGCATCGAGGCGCTCGCCCGCGCGCTGCGCGAGGATCCGCCGCGCGCGTCGCGCGTGACGCGCGTGCGCGAGCTGGCGATGCCGCCCCAGGAATTCCAGGGTTTCACGATCCACGCGAGCCGTGGCGAGGGGGCGATCGAGCTCACCGTCCCGGCCGACCTCGCGAGCTGCGAGGCGTGCCTCGCCGAGGTCGACGACCCGCGCGATCGCCACTTCGGCTATGCGTTCACCAGCTGCACCGAGTGCGGGCCGCGCTTCTCGATCGTCGAGGCGCTCCCCTACGACCGCGCGCGCACCACGATGGGCGCCTTCGCGCTCTGCCCGGCGTGCGCCCGCGAGTACGCCGACGTCGGCGACCGCCGCTTCCACGCCCAGGCGATCGCGTGCCCGGCGTGCGGTCCGAAAATTTTCCTGGAAGACGCAAACGGTGCACAGCTCGACGTCGCGGACCCCATCGCGACCGTCGCCGCTCGCCTGCTCGACGGAGCCATCGTCGGTGTCCAAGGGCTCGGCGGCTTTCACCTCGCCTGCGACGCGACGCGCGCCGACGTGGTCGCCGCGCTTCGCCGCCGCAAGCGCCGCGACGACAAGCCCTTCGCGGTCATGGTCGCGGATCTGCCGGCGGCCGAGGCGCGCGCGGAGCTCGACGAGGCCTCGCGCCGCGCGCTGTGCTCCGTGGCGAGGCCCATCGTGCTCGCGCCCGCGCGCCCGTCGGACGTCGCGCGCGAGGCGCTCGGCCCCTCGACGCGCATCGGGCTCATGTTGCCGTACACGCCGCTCCATCACCTGCTGATGAAGCGCGTGGCGCGGCCGTTGGTGATGACCTCCGGCAACCTGAGCGGCGAGCCGATCGCGACGACGCACGCCGAGGCGCGCCGCGCGCTCCACGGGATCGCCGACGCGCTCCTGCTGCACGACCGGCCGATCGAGCGGCGCGTCGAGGACTCGGTCGTCGCGGCCTCGCCCGGGGGCGTGCGCGTGGCGCGTCGCGCGCGGGGGTTCGCGCCCGAGGCGATCCAGCTCGCCGTCACGGCGCGCGAGCCGATCTTGGCGGTCGGCGGCCACCTGAAGAGCACCGCGTGCCTCGTGCTCGGCGATCGCGCCTACGTCACCCCGCACCTCGGCGACCTCGAGACCTACGAGGCCGAGCAGGCCTTCCGGCGCGACGTCGAGCGCTTCGAGCGGCTGCTCGGCGTGCGCGCGGAGATCCTCGCCCACGACCTGCACCCGTTCTACGCCTCGACCCGCTACGCGCAAGAGCGCCCGGCGCGCGTGCGCGTCGGCGTGCAGCACCACGTCGCGCACGTGCTCGCGGCGGTGGCGGAGCTGCACCTCGAGGGGCCCGTGCTCGGCGTCGTCTTCGACGGCACCGGCTGGGGCACCGACCTGACGGCCTGGGGCGCGGAGATCCTGCGAGTCGACGGCGTGCGCTGGTCGCGGCCGAGCACCTTCCGGGCGCTGCCGCTGCCGGGGGGCGAGCTCGCGATCCGCGAGGTCTGGCGCACCGCGCTCGCGGCGCTGCGCGAGAGCTTCGGCGAGGACGAGGCGCGCGCGATCGCCGCGCGGCTGCCGGTGTTTCGCGACGTTCCGGTCGCCTCGCGCGAGGCGGTGCTGCGCATGCTCGCCACCGGCGTGCAGACGGTCGCCGCGCGCGGCATGGGGCGCTGGTTCGACGCCTTCGGCGCCCTCGCGCTCGGGCTCTCGCACGCGCGCTTCGAGGGGCAGGTGGCGATGTCGCTCGAGGAGGCGGTCGACGCCGAGGAGGCCCGCGCCTATCCAGTCGTCATGCCCTCGGCCCTCTCGCGCAGCGCGGTCGTGAGCCCGACCAACGAGATCGATCTGCGCCCAGCGGTGCGCCAGGCGGTGCGCGATCTGCTCGACGGCGCCAGCGGCCGCGAGGTCGCCGCGCGCTTCCACCGCACCGTCGTGGAGGCGACGACGGCCGTAGTGATGTGCGCGCTCACGGAGACGCACGCCGCGCGGGTCGTGCTCTCGGGCGGCTCGATGCAGAATCGTCGCCTCGAGCGCGGGCTCACCGAGGCGATCGGTGAGCACCGCGTCGCGATGGCGCGCGAGGTCCCGGTGAACGACGGCGGCATCGCGCTCGGCCAGGCGCTCTCTGGCGTGCTGACCGTGGACGGGTCGCGGACCAAGGAGGGCTCGTAGGATGTGCCTCGGCGTACCGGGTCGAATCGTCTCGATGGACGACATGGTCGGCGTCGTCGATTTCTGGGGGGTGCAACGGGAGGTCGCGCTGCACATCGTCGACGAGCCCGTGAAGGTCGGCGACTACGTGCTGGTCCACGTCGGCTTCGCGATCCGCCGCATCCCCGAGGAGGACATCGCCTCCACGCTCGAGTTCTTCGAGCAGATGGCCGACGAGGACCTCGAGGGGCTCTCGCCGAAGGGGCCGCCGAAGCCCGAGGAGACGCCGTGACCGAGGTGCGCACCCAGCGCCGCCTCGAGTTCCGCGACGTCGCGCAGGGCAAGGCGCTCGGCGCGCGGCTCGCGCACGCGGTCGAGCGCGCGGGGCGCGTGGTCACGCTCATGCACGTGTGCGGCAGCCACGAGCAGGCGATGGCGCGCTACGGGCTGCGCCCGAGCTTCCCGAAGGACCTGCACGTGCAGATGGGGCCGGGCTGCCCGGTGTGCGTCACCGACGCGCCGGAGATCGACGCCTGCATCGCGCTCGCGGCCAAGGGGCTGCGCGTGCTGACCTACGGCGACATGCTGCGCGTGCCGGGCCGCGCCATGTCGCTCGACGGCGCGCGGGCGGCGGGCGCGCGCGTCGACGTGGTCTACGGCGCGACGCAGGTCGTGCAGATCGCGCGTCGAACCAAGGAGCCGGTCGTCTTCTTCGCCACGGGCTTCGAGACGACAGCCGTCGCCACCGCCGCGCTCTTGCTCGACGATCCGCCCGACAACCTCGCGGTCTTCTCGGCGCACAAGTGGGTGCCCGCGGCGATGGAGGTCGTCGCCGAGACGCCCGACTCGAGGATCGAGGGGTTCCTCGCGGCGGGGCACGCGGCGACCATCACCGGCTTCGGCATCTTCGAGTCGTTCGTGGCGCGTCATCGGCTCCCGGTCGTCGTCGGCGGCTTCGAGCCGCTCGACATCCTCTCGGCGCTCGTGCTGCTGGTCGAGCAGGTGGCAGCGGGCGAGGCCAAGGTCGAGAACGCCTTTCCGCGCTGCGTGACGCGCGAGGGGAACCGCCGCGCGCTCGCGGCGCTCGAGCGCGTCTTCGACATGGCCGACGGCGAGTGGCGCGGCATCGCGCGCATCCCCTCGGGCAACCTGCGCCTGCGCCCCGAGTTCGCGCGCTGGGACGCGACGGTGCGCTACGCCGCCGAGCTCGCAGCGGCGCCGCCGTTCGAGGAGCGCGCGAACGCGTCCGACTGCGTCTGCGGCAAGATCATGTCCGGCATCGCGCAGCCGGACGACTGCGCGCTCTTCGGCAAGGCGTGCCTCCCCGCCGCGCCCGTCGGCGCGTGCATGGTCAGCTCCGAGGGCGCGTGCCGCATCTGGCACGAGCACGGCCTCGGGCTCCGGTGAACCCCATGATCAAGCCCACGCTGCTCGAAGACGTGATCCACATGAAGCACGGCGCCGGCGGCCGCGCGATGCGCGCGCTGATCGAGGGGGTCTTCCTCGAGGGGGTCGAAGGGGGCGAGGCCGCGCTGATGGACGACGGCGCCGCGATCCCGTTCGGCGACCAGTGGCTCGTGGTGACCACCGACGCGCACGTGATCAAGCCGATCTTCTTCCCTGGCGGCGACATCGGCCGGCTCGCCGTCTCGGGCGTGGTCAACGACCTCGCGATGATGGGGGCGACCGAGGTGCTGGCCCTGACCTCCAGCGTCATCCTCGAAGAGGGCTTCCCGATCGAGCTGCTCCGGCGCGTGAAGGCCTCGATGCACGCGACCTCGCGCGAGGCGTCCGCGCCGGTGCTCACGGGCGACACCAAGGTCATGGGGCGCGGCGAGGTCGACGGGATCGTGATGAGCACGAGCGGCCTCGGCGTCGCGAGGCGGGTGGTCCGCGACGCCGGGCTGAAGCTCGGCGACGCGATCGTCATCAACGGCACGATCGGCGATCACGGTCTCGCGGTGATGAGCGTGCGCCACGCGCTCGGGCTCGAGGGGGCGCTCTGCTCGGACGTCGCGCCGCTCAACGGGCTGGTGCGCGCCGCGCTCGAGGCCGGCGGCGAAGCGGTGCACGCGATGAAGGACCCGACGCGCGGCGGCGTCACCAGCGCGCTCGCCGAGATGGCCGAGAAGGCGGGCGTGAGCGTGGTGCTCGACGAGTCGACCCTGCCGATGAGCGACGCGGCGCGCGCGGCCGCCGATCTGCTCGGCGTCGATCCGCTCGGGGTCGCCAACGAGGGCAAGGCGCTCTTCGGCGTCGCGCCCGACGCGCTCGATCGCGTGCTCGCCGCGATGCGCGCGCACCCGCTCGGCGCCCGCGCGACGTGCATCGGCAAGGTCGTCGACGGCGCTCGGGGCACGCTCCTGCTCGACACCGGGTTCGGCCACCGCCGCCTCTTCGAGCGCGACGGCGAGCCGTTGCCGAGGATCTGCTGATGCACGAGGCGTCGCTCGTCAGCGCGCTCTGCGATCAGATCGATCGCGCCGTCGCCCCGCACCCGGGCGCGCTCGTGCGCGTCGTGCACGTGCGGCTCGGCGAGCTCGCCGGCGTCGAGCCCGAGCTGTTCCGCGTCGCCTTCGAGACGCTCCGCGAGGGGCGCGCCTGCGACGGCGCGACGCTCTCGATCGTGCACGAGCTCGCGGAGTGGCGCTGCCGCGCCTGCGACGCGGCGATCACGCGCGGGGCCGCCCTGCGCTGCAACGCGTGCGGCGGCGCGGCCCGCCTCGCGCGCGGCGGAGACCTGTTCCTCGATCGACTCGAGCTGGAGGTGCCCGATGTGTGACGTCTGTGGCTGCGGTGATCCGAAGGTCGTGTCGGTCGACGTCCACGCGTCGCTGCTCTCGGCGAACGATCACGAGGCCGCGCACCTGCGCGCGCACTTCCTCGAGGACGGCGTCACCGCGATCAACCTCATGGGCTCCCCCGGCTCGGGCAAGACGGCGCTGCTCGAGGCGACGGCGCGCGCGCTCGGCGGGCGCCTGCGCCTCGCGGCCGTGAGCGGCGATCTCGCGACCACGCACGACGCCGATCGGCTCGCCCTCGCCGGCATCCCCTCGGCGCCCATCACGACCGGCACGGCCTGCCACCTCGACGCGGCGATGGTCGCGGGCGCGGTGCACGGCGGCGTCATCGGCGAGGCGGTGCGCACGAGCGACCTCTTCTTCATCGAGAACGTCGGCAACCTCGTGTGCCCGGCGATCTACGACCTCGGCCAGGCCGCCAACGTGGTCGCCCTGTCGGTCACCGAGGGGATCGACAAGCCGCTCAAATACCCGGTGATGTTCAAGGCTGCCGACCTGGTCGTGCTCACCAAGGTCGACCTGCTGCCGCACCTGCGCGGCGTGTCGGTCGGGGCGATCGCCGACGCCCTCTCGCGCGTGATGCCGACGCCGCGCCTCATCGAGCTGTCGGCCGTCGACGGCACCGGGCTCGCGGCCTGGGCCGAGTGGCTGATGGCGCGCCGCGACGAGGTCCGGCGGGCGCCGAGGCCCGCGCACCCGCACTCGCACGGACACGAGCACCAGCGGTGACGCGCGCGCTCAGCCCTTCGAGCCGAGCCCCGGGATTCGCGAGCTGCTCGCGCGCAAGAGCGCGGCCATCGTCCGCGGCGCGTGGCGCTGCAAGTGGACGAGCGCCTTGCCGTGCCGGGTGACGACGACCTCGGGGCGACGCGCGGCGATCGCGTCGGCGATGTCGCGCGCGGCCGCCGCGGCGTCGAGCACGATCCACGCGGGGACCGGATCGCGCGTCGGCGTGCCGTCGGCGCGGCGCTCGCGGATCTCGCTCTTGACGAACCCGGGCGCGACGTGGGTGACGGAGATCCCGTGGCGGCGCCACTCGAGCTCGAGCGAGCCGAGGAAGCCGCGCACGGCGTACTTGCTCGCGGTGTACGCGCTGAAGCCCGGGACGCAGACGAACCCGCTGACGCTCCCGAGCGCCGCGAAGCTCCCCTTGGACGCGCGCAGGGCGTCGAAGCACGCGTACGCCGTGCGCAGCACGCCGAAGTAGTTCGTCTCGAAGACCTGCCGCTGCGCCGCGAGCGTCGAGCGCTCGAAGGGACCGTCGATCGAGATGCCCGCGTTGGCGATCGCGACGTCGAGCCTGCCGAAGCGCTCGAGCGCCTTGCGAACGGCCTCGTCGATCTCGCCGTCGACCGAGACGTCGCAGCGCAAGGCGAGGGCGCTCGGCCCGCGCGACGAGAGCGTCGCCGCGAGGCTCTCGAGCTTGTCGAGGCGGCGACCGAGCAGCACGACGCGGTGGCCGCGCCTGGCGTGTTCGAGCGCGAGGGCTTGGCCGATTCCGCTCGAGGCGCCGGTGATCAGGGTGACGGGCTCGGACATGCGCGAGACCGTACGCGCGCGGGCGGCGTTCCGGCAACGCGCGGTGCGATCCTCGGTGCCGCGCTCGAGCTCCCCGTTCCGATCGAGGCTAGAATGCCGTCCTCGCCCTCTCTCGACCACGAGGTGGATGCATGCGCGCCCGTGTCCCGTCGTACCCTGCCGCTGTCGTCGTCCTCGCCGTGACGTCCGCCGCGGGGTTCGCGTGCAGCAGCTCGTCGAAGCACCCCTCCGCGCTGCCGCCGGTCACCGACACCGACTCCGGCGCGACGCTCCAAGACGCCGCCGACGCCGACGCCACCGACGCCACCGACGGCGCCGACGCCGCCGACGCGAAGAACCCGCTCTGCTCCGACGGCAAGAAGGACGGCGACGAGACCGACGTCGATTGCGGCGGCAGCTGCGCGCCCTGCGCCGACGGAGCCAGCTGCAAGGTCGCGGGCGACTGCGTCGACGGCGCGTGCCTCTCGTCGAAGTGCGCGACACCGAGCTGCACCGACGGCGTGAAGGACGGGCAGGAGACCGACGTCGACTGCGGCGGCCCGAACTGCGGGCCGTGCGCCGACGGGCTCAAGTGCGCGACGAGCGAGAACTGCAAGAGCCTCGTGTGCACCGGCGGCGTCTGCCAGGCCGCGACCTGCACCGACGGCGTGAAGAACGGCACCGAGTCGGACGTCGACTGCGGCGGCAGCTGCGCCAACTGCACCGTGGGCCGCCGCTGCAACGCGCCGACCGACTGCGGCAGCAACCTCTGCAACGGCGGCGCGTGCGGCTGCCCGGCCGGCATGATCGTCATGCCCACCAACGCGACCGGCGGCGGTGCGTACTGCATCGACGCGCACGAGGTCACCACCAGCGCCTACAACGCCTTCTGGACCGCAGCGGTCGATCCCTCTACGCAGCCCGCATACTGCGCCTGGAACACCAACTTCACCCCGTCGGCCCACTGGCCACCCGCGGCGGGCGATCTGATGCCGGTGCGCGACATCGACTGGTGCGACGCGTACGCCTACTGCAAGTGGGTGGGCAGGGTGCTGTGCGGGAAGATCGGCGGCGGGCCGAACGCGCCGAGCAATCTCGCCGCACCGCTCGCGAGCGCCTGGTTCAACGCGTGCTCGGCACAGGCCACCAACGCCTACGCCACCGGCGCGACGCTCGACGCCGTGCACTGCAACGGCGAGCAGTCGCCCGACGCCGCCGTGCCGGGGCCGTGGTCGACGACGCAGATCAGCTGCCAAGGGGGGGCGACGGGCCTCTTCGACATGACCGGCAACGTGCAGGAGTGGGAGGACTCGTGCAGCGCCGCGACGGGCGACTCCGACGACTGCCAGGCGCGCGGCGGCGCGTTCGACTCGGCGACCGACGCGCTCCTGCGCTGCGACGCGCCGACGACCAAGCCGCGCAAGACGCAGGCCGACGACCTCGGCTTGCGGTGCTGCGCGTTCTACTGAGGCGATCCCGCCGCGAGGGGGGCTCGACCCGGCCCGCGCCGCGGCCCGGCGCCGAACGTCGGTCGTCTCGGCGGTGGCCTCGACGCGACCGGGCCACCGCTCGAAACACTGAGCGCTCATTCATTCGTACCCGGGGTCGGTGTGCGAATTGGCTGGAATTTTCGCCAATTTCACGGTGGCGCCGGCGGGGCTTGTCGTCCCGCGTCATCCAGGCCCATCGTCTGCGGGTCGCGCCTCCTCCCGTCGCGCGCTCGTCCTCGAACGACCTCGGTCGACCTTTTTTCGAAAGGTGAACGATCACATGGCCAAGCCCATCCGCCGTGTCGGCGTCATCGGTGCAGGCGTCATGGGGAGCGGCATCGCCGCCCACCTCGCGAACGCCGGCGTCCCGTGTCTGCTCCTCGACATCGTCCCCCCGAACCTCACGGACGCCGAGAAGGGGGACCGCGCCGCGCGCAACCGCTTCTCGCAGGGGGGGCTCGACAAGGCGATCAAGGCGCGCCCCGCGGCCTTCTTCCACAAGAGCAACGCGCGCCTCGTCAGCGTCGGCAACACGGAGGACGACTTCGCCCAGCTCGCCGACTGCGACCTCGTCATCGAGGCGGTCCTCGAGCGGCTCGACGTCAAGCAGGCGCTCTTCGATCGGCTCGAGAAGACGCTCAAGGCCGACGCGGTCATCGCGTCGAACACCTCGGGCCTGCGCATCGTCGACATGATGAAGGGGCGCTCGGAGAGCTTCCGTAAGCACTTCCTCGTCATGCACTTCTTCAACCCGGTCCGGTACATGAAGCTCCTCGAGCTCGTGGTCGGACCGGACACCGATGCCGCCGTGCTCGAGCGCGTACGCCACTTCGGCGTCGACGGCCTCGGCAAGGGGATCGTGATGGGCAAGGACACGCCCAACTTTGTCGGCAACCGCATCGGCGTGCAGGCGATGATGTCGACGATCCACCTGATGATCTCGGAGGGGCTGAGCCCCGAGGACGTCGACGCGATCACCGGCGCGCCGATGGCCCACCCGAAGAGCGCCTCCTTCCGCACGGCGGACATGGTCGGCCTCGACACGTTCGTGCACGTCGCGAACAACTGCTACGAGGCGCTCGTGAAAGACGAGGAGCGCGACACCTTCAAGGTGCCGGCGTTCATCGTGACGATGACCGAGCAGAAGCTCCTCGGCGACAAGACCAGGGCCGGCTTCTACCGCAAGGACAGGGCCAAGGGCCTGAGCGAGACCTTCGATCCCGTCAAGCTCGCCTACCGGCCGAAGGGGGGCGACGAGGCCATCCTCAAGGCGTGCAAGTCGATCGCGAAGATCGAGGACCCGAAGGAGCGCGTGAAGAAGCTCGTGGCCGACCCGGGCAAGGCCGGCCAGTTCGCGTGGAAGGTCCTCTCGCGCTCGCTCGCCTACTCGGCGCGTCGCATGGGCGAGATCGCCGACGACGTGTTCGCCGTCGATGAGGCCATGAAGTGGGGCTACAACTGGGAGCTCGGCCCCTTCGAAGCGTGGGACGCGCTCGGCTTCGTCGAGACGACGGAGCGCATGAAGAAGGACGGCATCAAGCTCCCCGCGTCGATCGACAAGATGCTCGCGGGCGGCGCCAAGAGCTTCTACCGCGCCGACGGCGCCGTCTGGAACCTGCTGAAGAACGAGTACGTCCAGCGCAAGACCGACGCGCGCGAGGCGCCGCTCGCCAAGGTCCGCAAGGGCGACAAGCCGGTGCTCGCGAACGCGGGCGCCGAGGCGTGGAACCTCGGCGACGGCATCCTCGGCGTCACCTTCAAGACCAAGGCGAACTCGATCGACGCCGACGTCATCAACCTCCTCAACGACGCGGTCGACGAGGCGGAGACGAACTACCGGGGCTTGGTGCTCTTCAACGAGGGGGAGCACTTCTGCGTCGGCGCGAACCTCTTCGCGGTCGTCGCGGCGGCCATGGGCCAGCAGTGGGACGACCTGCGCACCATGGTCAAGCGCCTGCACCACGCGGGGCAGAAGCTCACCTACGCGCGCGTGCCGACCATCGCGGCCCCCTTCTCGTTCACCTTCGGCGGCGGCCTCGAGCTCTGCCTCGCCTCCACGGGCGTGCAGGCGGCGGCCGAGACGTACTGCGGCCTCGTCGAGGTCGGCGTCGGGCTGCTCCCCGGCGGCGGCGGCAACAAGAACCTGCTCTGGCGCGCGCTCGAGAACGTGCCCGAGGGGCAGGCCGTCAACAACATGGAGGTCGTGGCGCAGGTGTTCAAGAACATCGCGCTCGCGAAGGTCGCGACCTCGGCGGGCGAGGCGAAGCACTTCGGCTACTTCCGCCACAACGACGGCATCAGCTTCGATCGCTCGCGTCAGCTGTACGAGGCGAAGCAGCGGGCCATCGGCCTCGCCGAGGCCGGCTACCACCCGCCGATCCCGCGCGCCTACGTGCTGCCGGGCGAGAGCGGCATCGCGACCCTGAGCATGATGGTCGACACCCTCGTCGCCGGCGGCTACGCGTCCGAGCACGACGCGAAGATCGCGCGCAAGGTCGCGACGGTGCTGTGCGGCGGCGTCTCCGGCGCCTCGCACGAGGTGACCGAGCAGGAGGTCCTCGACCTCGAGTGCGAAGCCTTCCTGAGCCTCTGCGGCGAGCCGAAGAGCCAGGAGCGCATGCAGTACATGCTCATGAACAACAAGCCGCTGCGCAACTAAGGCCGACGGACGGAGGCAAGCGTCATGGTCAAAGACATCGTGATTGCGGAGGCGGTCCGTTCCGCCGTCGGGCGCGCCCTCAAGGGCTCGCTCGCGTACAAGCGCCCCGACGACCTCGCGGGCGAGGTCATCCGCGGGCTCTTGGCGCGCGTCCCCCAGGTGAAGCCGGCCGACGTCGAGGACGTGATCCTCGGCTGCGCCATGCCGGAGGGGGAGCAGGGGCTGAACATCGCGCGCGTCGCGGGCTTCCTCGGCGGCCTGCCGGCGGAGACGAGCGCGATGACGATCAACCGCTTCTGCTCGAGCGGCCTGCAGGCGATCGCGCTCGCGGCCGGGGCCATTGCGCTCGGCAGCAACGACGTGGTGCTCGCCGGCGGCGTCGAGTCGATGTCCATGGTGCCGATGACCGGCAACAAGCTGTCGGCCTCGGCGTGGGCAATGGACATCGCGCCGACGGTCTACACGCCGATGGGCATCACCGCCGAGAACGTCGCCAAGAAGTTCGAGGTCTCGCGCGAGGACCAGGACAAGTTCGCCGTCGCGAGCCAGAAGAAGGCGGGCGCGGCGCTCGCGGCGAACAAGTTCGCCGACGAGACGGTGCCGGTGAAGGCGATCAAGTACGTCGACGGCAAGAAGGTCGAGTTCGAGTTCGCGCGCGAGGAGCTGCCGCGCCCCGAGACGACGCTCGAGGGGCTCTCGCAGCTCAAGCCCTCCTTCGCGCAGAAGGGCACGGTCACCCCCGGCAACGCCTCGCCGCTCTCCGACGGCGCGGCGGCGGCGCTCGTGATGTCGAAGGCGAAGGCCGACGCGTACGGGATCAAGCCGCTCGGCTACTTCCGCGCGTTCGTCACGGCGGGGGTCGATCCGGCGCTCATGGGCATCGGCCCGGTGCCGGCGATCCGCAAGCTCCTCGCCAAGACCGGCCTGAAGATCTCCGACATCGACCTCTTCGAGGTCAACGAGGCGTTCGCGAGCCAGAGCGTCTACTGCCAGCGCGAGCTCGGCATCCCGGAGGAGAGGCTGAACGTCAACGGCGGCGCCATCGCGCTCGGCCACCCGCTCGGGTGCACCGGCGCCAAGCTCACCGCGTCGATCCTCTACGAGCTCAAGCGCCGCAACGCCAAGTACGGCATCGTCAGCATGTGCATCGGCGGCGGCATGGGCGCGGCGGGGCTGTTCGAGCGCGCCTGAACGCGACGTAGCAGCTAGCACTACTGCCCCGAATTGGGTCCCGACCGGCCTGAACAGCCCCCATCCCCGCCCTTCCCCCGCGGTGCGGGGGAAGGGTGCAGAGCCCAAGAAGCTCCGACGAATCTCCCTCCCCCGCACCGCGGGGGAGGGCTGGGGTGGGGGCAGTTGTCGAGGAATCTGGGGCAGTAGTGCTAGCCAAAAAACACCTCGGGCCGCCGGCGATCCCTGGATCGCCGCGCGGCCCGAGTCGTCTCGATGCAAGCGGCGGCGCGCGCTCAGCGACGCGCGCCGCCGCGGGTGACTACCAGACGACCGTCTCGGTCGAGCTGGTCGCCGCCGTGCCGCTCGCGCCGCCGACCAGGAAGATGAACGCGCTCTGCACCGTGCTGCCCGAGAGGTAGCGCGGCGTGACGAGCGCGATCCCTTCCGAGTTCCAGGCGCCGTTGTCGAGGCCCGGCGGCAGCGGGTTGGTGCCGGTGCCGTCGCCGATGGTCGCCGAGATCGCGCCGCTGCTCGGCGTCGCGTTCGCGCCGCCGAAGGCGAACAGCTGGTTGGCCGCCGCGCAGACGCCGTAGCCGGCGGTGATGCCGTTGAAGCCGTGGTTCGACAGCGTGATCGTGCCGAGGTCGCCGCCGGCAGCGATCTTGCCGACATCGACGTTCTTCACGTTCGCGCCGCCGGCGTCGATGCCGCCGCCGATGTAGACGTAGGTCGTGCCCGCCGGGATCGCCGCCTGCACGGTGGAGTCGGCGACCCAAGCCCCCGCCTGCCACTTGCCCGCCGTCGCTTGCGAGGCGCCCGTCTTCCACGCGCCGACCTTCTGGTGGCCGTTGCTGGCGAGCGTGATCGGCAGGTACTCGTAGCTCGTGAGCACCGCGCCGGCCGAGCCCATGCCGGTCGCCACGTAGAAGTAGAGCGCGCTCGGGTTCGCGGGATCGACGCCCCACGCCGCCGCCGCCCCCTTGCGCGCGTTGGCCATCGCGGGGAGCTGCGCCCACTTGCCCGTCGTGCCGATCGACAGCGGCTTCTGCGTGCCCGGCGTGGCCGAGCCGTCGTCGGTGTACTGGAGCGTCGTGCCTCCGGTGACCGTCGCGAGCAGGACCTCGCTGCCCGAGACGCTGTTGACCACCGGAGTGCGGTAGACGTTGTAGCCGGCGACGTTCGGGATCGGCGTGCCGTTGACGTCCGCCGGGGCCGTCCACTCGAGCACGACCTCGATCTTGTTGCCCGTGAACGCGGGCAGGTCGACGACGAACTCGTCGCTCGGGAGCGATTCGCCGCCGGGGTTGTCCGAATCGGTCGACGCCATCTGCGCCGAGACTCGGTAGATCCACGTGCCGGCCGCGAGCCCCTTGGTCGGGTTCGGGACCAGGTCGTAGACGTCGACGTACGGCACCTCGATCGGGCTCAGGATCATCGCGCGCTCGACGCTCGCGAGCGTGTCCGTCCCCGTCGAGGTGCCGCCCGCCACGTAGATGTAGCGGCCGACGGTGGTGCCCGCCGCGAACGCGCGCGCCGTGTTCAGCTGGCTGTACGGGTTCAGGGCCCAAGCCCCCATGTTGCCGTAGACGTCGACCGACGCGAGCTCGGTCGACTTGAACGCCGCCGGCGCCGCGGAGCCGCCGTCACCGCCGACGGCGTAGACGAAGCGCTGCGACGCGCTCGCGTTGCCGGAGGCCGCGACGAGCGCGCGACGGCCGGTGACGAGCGAGCTGCCGGCGGTGGTGCCCGGCAGGTTGAGCGCGGTGCCGGTGACGCCGATCGCCGAGTAGTCGAAGTACGACCCGTCGGCGTTCTTCACGCGCACCACGCAGATCGATCCCACCGGGATCACGCTGCCGTCGATCGTCGCCGAGATCGTGCAGCTGCCGGCCGTGCAGGCCGCCGCGCTCGTGACCGGCGCCGTCACCGTCGTCGCCGTCGGCGTCTGACACGTGACCGACGCGACGGTGGAGGTGGCGGTGAAGCCGGTGCCGGTGATGGCGACGGTCTGCCCGGAGGCGTTGACGATCGACGACGGCGTCACGGAGGTCACGACCGGCGGCGCCGCCGTCTGGATCGTGAACGCGCTCTTGAGCACGCCGACCGTGCCGTCGGGGTTGACGACGACGAGATCGTAGCTGCCGGTCGGCTGCCCCGCCGGGACGACCGCCGTCAGCGTGTTGCCGTTCTCGAACGACACGGAGTTGACCTGAATCGCGACCCCCGAGGCCGAGCCCGACGGGTTGAGGAAGATGCGCGGCGTCGCCTCGAACGACGTCGTCTGCGTCGTCGAGGTGGTGTCGCGGTCGATCTGGACGCTCGTCACCTGCGAGGCCTGCGCGAAGGGCGGGATGACGTCCTTGATCGCGATCGAGAGCGTGCTCGTCACGACGAACGCCTTCGGCAGCGTCGTCGAGCACCCCGTCGCGTCGGTCACGATCAGGTCGTAGGTGCCCGCCGCCTGGCCGTTCGGGATGATGGCCTGCAGCCGGTTCGCGTGCCCGGCGACCGTGTTGTAGGTCAGCGTGGTCGGCGCGGCGGTCGTGCCGGTCGGGACGATCTGCACCGCGTTGCTGGGCAGCGGCGAGTAGAGCGCCGTCGCGTAGATCGTCACGCGCGTGTTGATGCCGTTGTAGACGACGCCCGGATCCGCGAAGAACGCGATGGGGCCCGTCGTCACGGTCACCGTCGGGTAGGGGGCCGCGCCGGCGCAGCTGCCGCCGTTGTTCGGGACGACGTCGTAGATCGTGCCCGCGGGGCTGCCGAGGGCGCCGAACGTCGCGAGCACTTGGGTGCCCGCGGCGTTG
>JAJXTK010000067.1 GCA_021783935.1 Myxococcales bacterium
CGCGGGGGCGTGCTGCCTGTCCAGAAACAGCGCGACCGCGGCGGCGGCCGAGAGCGCGGCCGCGACCCACAGCGCGACCCCCGCCGGCGAGCGACGGGCGCGCCGCTGCTCGCGCGCCGCGGCCATGTCGACCACCGGCGCGGGCGCGTCGGCGAGCGCGGCGAGGACGTCGTCGGCGATCGCGTCGACGCGTGAGCTCGCATAGACGCGCGCGGCGTCGTCGCGCACGAAGTCCGTGAGGGCCGTGGCGGCGCGCAGCTCGCCGGCGAGCCTCGGATCCGCGCGGAGCTTCGCTTCGAAGCGGGCCGTCGCGTCGGCGTCGAGCTCGCCGTCGAGGTAGGCGAACAGCGCGAGCTCGTCGGGCGACGGCAGGGCTCCGCCCGCTCCCCCCTCGACCTCGTCGAAGGAGGGCGGCGCCGCCCCGTGCTCCCGATCGCCCGCGCTCATCGCCCGTTCTCCTCTTCGTAGCAGTCGGCCAAGGCCTTCTGCAGCTTCTGTCGTGCGTGGAAGAGGCGCGACATGATCGTCCCCTTCGAGACCTGCATCGCCTCGGCCATCTCTTCGTAGGAGAGCCCCTCCACCTCGCGCATGAGGATCACCGCCTTGTGGTACGAGGGGAGCGCGTCGATCGCGGCGCGCATGCGCGCGGCGAGCTCCTTGCGCCGCAGAACATCGACCGGATCGGCGCCGTCGACGCGCGAGACCCACGGGTGGTCGACCGGCTCGCTCGGAGACGAGGTGCGCTGCCGCTCCTCTTCGAGCTCGACGACGTTGCGCCCTGGGCGGCGAACGAGATCGATCGCGAGGTTGGTGACGATGCGATAGAGCCACGTGAAGAAGGTCGAGGCGCCCTGGAAGGAAGGGAGCGACCTGTGCACGCGCAGGAAGGCCTCCTGCACGATGTCGCGCGCGTCCTGCTCGCTGCGGACGAGCCCCAGGGCGACGGCGAACGCGCGGCGCTGGTGCCGCTCGACGAGCGCGCGGAACGCCGCGTCGTCGCCGTTCTGTGCTCGCCGAACCAGACCAAGATCGACCTCCGCCTCTCCCTCGCGCGCCGCCTTGAGCGCGCGCTGACGCGCCCGGGCCGGGGAGGGCCCATCTCCCGCCGCGCCCGGATCGGCCGCGCCGAGAACGCCGTCGATTGCGCCGAGGGGCGGGTGCCCGGTCGGCGGGAGCGCGGCGGGCTGCGCAGAATGCTGCACCCTCGGGTGAGACGGCGCGCTCGTCGCGGTATTCACCGCCGCCGTGACACCGGCGTCAGGGGCGCGCGCGTCGCTCCCCTTGTTGCGGGGGGCGGCGGAAGCGCCGTCGGGAGGGGGAGTGGTGGTCATGAGGCGTCGGCGGGCATCGCCGCCCATCAAGGGACGGGGTGGACGCGCCCGGATGGTAGCAGGGGAAGCGCCGGCGAGACGGCCGAGGCGATCGAAGGCCGGGCTCGGCCCCGGGCTCGGCCGCGGCCTGGGCGGCGCCTCGGAGCGACGGCCACGGCGGCCTGGCGCGCCGCGAGTAGACTCCCGCCGTGCAGCTGCGCATCCGGCTGACCGTCGCGCTCGCCGCGATCGGTCTGATCACGTCGCTGGCGGTCGCGGTCGCGGTCCGCGGGGCGCTCGTGGCGGAGGAGCGCACCCGGTTCGACGGACGCGTCAACAACGCGGTCGGCGACGTGCGCCACGCGATCGAGCGGCACGCGGCGGCCGACCAAGGCGCGCTCGATCGCGCGTGCGCGAACGACCCGATCATCGATCGCGCGCTGGTGGCGGCGCGCGCGCGCGCGGACGCCGATCGGCTCGCCGACAACGATCCCGATCTGCCGCGCGTCGAGCTGCTCGCCTCGCAGGCGCGCGCGGCGGTGGCGGCCGGGGGCAACGTGGTCGCCTCGTCGCTCGGCACCGATGAGCTCTTCATCGTGGATGCCCGCGACGGCTTCGTGCTCGCGGCGCCCAAGGGGCAGCGCGCGGCGATCGGCCTGCGCAGCGCCGGCCAGCTGAAGCTCGCGACGGATCGCGGGCACGCGGTGCTGCGCGGCGACGCGGCCGCGCTCGTCTTCCGGTGCGCGCGCGAGGAGCGCGGCGAGGCGGTGCTCGTGACCGCGCTGCGCAGGCTCGACCGCGCCTTCTTCGACCGCATCGCCGAGGAGGTGCGCGGCGTGCGCGTGCTCACCGAGGGGGAGGTCGCGCGCCCCGACGAGACGGTGCGCAGCCTGGTGGTCGCCCCCGCCGCGCTCGACGAGGCCGCGAAGGACGCGAAGGAGCGCCCGCTCGAGCTCAAGGTCGCCGTGAGCGAGGCGGCCGTCACCAGCGCCATCTCGCGCATCGATCAGGTCATCGTGCTCGCGACCCTCGTCGCGATCCTCTTCGGCGCGGCCGTCGGCTTCGAGTTCGCGCGGCGCATGATCTCCCCGCTCGGCGCGCTCGCGAACGAGGCGCGCAAGGTCGCCGAGGGGACGGCGGTGCCCGTCGAGGTGCGCGGCCGCGACGAGCTCGCGAGCCTCGCCGTCGCGTTCAACTCGATGCTCGAGGACCTCGAGGCCACCCGCCGCCGCCTGCACGCCGCCGAGCGCGTCGCCGCGTGGCGCGAGGCCGCGCGCCGCATCGCGCACGAGATCAAGAACCCGCTCGCGCCGATCCGCGCGTCGATCGAGACGCTGCGCCGCCTACGCGCGCGCGACGATCCGGCCTTCGACGGCTACTTCGACGAGGCGACGACGACCGTGCTCCAAGAGGTGCGCCGAGTCGCTTCGATCGTCGACGAGTTCTCGCGCTACGCGCGCATCGCGCCGCCGCGGCCCGTCGACGTCGATCCGGTCGAGGTCTGCAAGCACGTCGTCGGCCTCTTCGCGGCCGAGGCGGCGGGCAAGGCGGGCGACGCGGGGCAGCGCCTCGCGCTGAGCGCCTCGCCGTGCGGCACGCTCCGCGGCGATCGCGAGCAGCTCGTGCAGGTGCTGGTGAACCTCGTGAAGAACGCGCTCGAGGCGACGCGCGCGAAGGACGGCAAGCCGACCGGGCACGTGCGCGTGGAGGTCGAGCCGGCGGGGCCCGAGGCGGTGCGCTTCGTGGTGCGCGACGACGGGCCCGGCGTCGATCCGACGATGATCGGGCGCCTGTTCGAGCCGTACGCGACGACCAAGCAGGGGGGCACGGGCCTCGGCCTCGCGATCGCGCAGCGAATCGCCGTCGAGCACGGCGGCGCGATCGCCTACGCGCGCGCGCCGCAGGGGGGCGCGGTCTTCCGCTTGATTCTGCCGCGCAGCGGGCCGCAGCAGCCGCTGCCTTTCGAGAAGATGACCCCGAGGCCGCAGCCCTCGGAGGCGCCGCCGCCGGTGTAGGCGAGACGAGAGGACCAGGAAGGCAAGGAGGGGGTAGGGTCAGGCGCGTCGGCGACGACGACCTCGTCGCGATGGACCGCCACGAGGCGATCGCTCGCATCGGCAGCCCCAGCTTCCTTCTCGTCCTCCGCTGCTCCCGGTCTTCTTCTTCACGGCCCCGCGACGAGCTTCGGATCGATCTTGCCGTTCTTGACCATCGCCCCGAAGGTCACGTCCGATCGGTCGTTGCCCCTCTCGACGATCGCCACGCGCTTCATCGCCGTGAGATCGCCCGAGAGCTCCAGCTCCACGCGCTGCGTGGTCTTCGCGAGCGCCTTGTCCTTCGGCACGGCGTGGATCACGCACGCCGAGGCGTCGCGCCTGACGAGCGTCAGCTCGTAGCGCGCCTTGAGCTGCGCGAGGTCGCCGCCGAGCAGGACGAGCAGATCGCCGAGCACGCCCCCCATCGGCCCCTCGGCGCTCTTGCCGATCTTCCCCGAGCCCGACTTGGTCTTGTAGGCGAGCCCGTCGGGGAGCACCCAGTAGGTCGCGGCGTCGGGGGGATCGAGCTCCCAGCGCAGGCGATCGGGGCGCACCATCCAGAGCCTGCCCGTCGACTTCACCTTCGACGCGAGCAGCGTGATCGTGCGCTCCTGGGTGAACGCTCCCTCGAGCGTGTCGATCTTCGCGCGGGCCTTGGCCACGTCGGCGAGCGCCTGGTCGAGCGCGGCGTCGGCGCGGGCGCGACGAGGGATCGCCGCCGTCGCGAGGGCGAGCGCGCCTGCGCGCAGCAGCGAGCGTCGATCCATCGCGGGCCTAGAAGGTGAGCGAAAGGCCGGCCATCGCGCTGAAGGCGTAGCCGTTGCGGCTCGGGTTCGGCGGCGTAGTGCTTCCGGTGTTCTGGGCGTTTGCGAGCGCCGTCTCGTAGGCGTCGTTCTTGTAGCCGATCGTCGGGCGCCAATCCCCTTCGAGGTTGAGCGCGAGCTCGTCGGCGAGCTGGATCGCGAGGCCGAGGCCGACGGGGATCTCGACGAAGTTCGCGGTGGCGTTGGGCACGGTCGTCGACCCCGCGCAGGCCGTTTGCCCCGCGTAGCTCGTGCACAGCGGCACCGTCTGATCCGGGAAGTTGCCGTGCACCAGGCCGACGCCGACGACGCCGTACGGGACGAGCGGACCGAACAGCGGCAGCCGAACCTTCGCGCGCACCCCGGCGTCCATGAACTTCACGGTGTTCGGCGTGTTCGCGCTCGGGATCTCCGGCTGCGCCGTCTGCATGCCGAAGTACGGGCCGACCATGAGGATCGACGGGATGAACGCGATTTCGGCGTGCAGCTGCCAGGCGAAATCGGCCTTGTACTGCGTGTCGGCCAGGTTGCGACGAAGGATGCCCGCGTCGCCGCCGATCTCGAGGAACGCCGCGGAGGCGTGGTGCTCGCTCGCGGCGGCGCCTCCGAGCGTGGCGGTCGCGCCGACGACAACAGCCACGAGAGCTCGGTTCCATCGAGAGGTCATCGCACGCGCTCCTTGATGCCCGCGATCCTAGCAAACTGGACGCCGACGCCATTCCAAGACGTTCGCGCGGGCGCGGACATTCAAGCCCGCCTCGCCGGGCGCCGCGAGCGCGACGCCGGCGTCATGGTGGCGCCGGCGCTTTGGCGTGCTCTCGGGCCGGCGGTCTCATCGCGAGAGCGCCCGCACGATCGCGGCGGCGACGTTCGGTAACGCGACCACGTCGTCGACGACGCCGAGCTCGGCCGCCGCCTTCGGCATGCCGTAGACGACGCTCGTCGCGGCGTCCTGCGCGATGGTGCGCCCCCCCGAGGCCTTGATCGCAGCGAGCCCGAGCGCGCCGTCGCGTCCCATGCCCGTCAAGAGCACCCCCACGCAGCGCGCGCCGAACGCGGTGGCGGCCGACCTCATGGCGATGTCGACCGCGGGGCGCACGCCGTGCTGCATCGGATCGTCGTTGAGCCGCACGGCCCCCCCCGCGACGAACGCGAGGTGCCGCCCCCCCGGCGCGATCAGCGCGAGCCCCGATCGCGGCCGATCGCCGTCGATCGCCTCGCGCACCTGCATCGTGCCGTGCGAGCCGAGGCGCGCGGCGAGCGCCGCGGTGAGATCGGTCGTCGCCATGTGCTGCACGACCACCACGCCGAAGCTCGGGCCCCTCGGCAGCGCGCGAAAGAGCGCGTCGAGCGCCGCCGGGCCGCCCGTGCTCGCGCCGATGACCACCACGCGCTCGGCGAGCGCGCCGCTGACGGGCGCCGGGCCCGGCGAGCTCACCCGCGGGGCGTTGCCGATCGCGACCGCCGGAGCCGCGCCCACGGAGCGAGCGGACCGAGACGACGTCGCGCCGCGCTGCGAGTTCGGCGGCGCCTCGTCGCGCGAGAGCGGGCCGAGCGCGATCGAGGGCATCGGATGCGCCTTGCCGGCGACCGCGAGCTTCTCGAGCAGCTCGCTCGCGATCTTCGCGAGGTCCAGCGAGACCTCGCCGCCCGGCTTGGCCACGACGTCGACCGCGCCGGCGGCGAGCGCCGCGATCGTCGCGCTCGCCCCCTCGGTCGTGTGCGCCGAGACCATGACGATCGGCACCGGCGTCTTGGCGAGGATCTGCCGGACGACCTCGTCGCCCGCCATGCCGGGCATGTTGTAGTCCATGGTCACCACGTCGGGGCGCAGCCGCTCGACGAGCTCGATCGCGCCCCGCCCGTCGCTCGCCTGACCGACGACCTCGAAGCGCGCGTCGGCCACGATCATGCGCACGAGCGCCGCGCGCACGAACGACGAGTCGTCGACGACCGCCACCCTGAGCTTGGCCATCCGCTCGCGAGCATACCGGCCCTTCGCGCCGGCGCGCGACCCTCAACGAGCGACGAAGCCCTTGAGCGAGTACGCGCTGACCGGCTCGCTGAGCCCCTTGAGCTTGATGCCGCCGATCTCCTCGACCTCCACGAGATCGCGGACGCGGTCGTAGACCGTCTGCGAGAGCAGCACGCCGCCGAGCGGGCACGCCGACTCGTGCCGCTGCGCGCGGTTCACCGTGTCGCCGATGCAGGTGTAGTCGCGGCGCACGAAGCGCGAGCCGAGATCGCCGCGCACGAGCGGTCCGGCGTTGAGGCCGACGCGCATGATGACCTTCTTCGCCTCGGGGTCCTGCGCGACCCTCCGCTCGTTGAAGCGATCGAGCGCGCGCTGCATCGCCCAAGCGGCGCGCGCGGCCCTGAGCGCGTGAGGCTCTTCGAAGCGCGCGTCGTCCTGGAAGACGGCCATGATCGCGTCGCCGATGAACTTGTCGATGTCGCCGCCGTGCTCGACGACCACCGGGCACAGCTCGTCGAAGTACGCGTTCATCAGCGCGATGACCTCGGACGCGGTCATCTTCGAGGACATCGCCGTGAAGCCGCTCACGTCGCTGAACAAGAGCGTCGCGTCGATCTCGACGGCGCGCACCGAGCCGTAGACGTCGCTCGCTGCGGCCTTCTGCTCGGCGGCCTTCACGCCGCCCGCGGAGATGTAGAGGCGCGAGGCCTGCTTGTAGCGACGCAGCCGCGCCTCGGCGAGCGAGCGCTCGACGATCGCGACGCACTTGTCGGTCGAGAACGGCTTGACCAGGTAGCTGGTGAGCCCCGCCGCCCGCATCTGCGCCTGATCGCGCTTGGTGTCGCGCGCGGTGAGCATCACGATCGGCGTCTCGCGCGTGCGCAGGTCGCGCTTGAGCGCATGCACCAGCTGGAAGCCGTTCATGCGCGGCATGTCGTAGTCGGTGAGGATCAGATCGAAGGGGCCCTGCGGCGGTGCCGTACCCACAGCCGCGAGGGCCTTCTCGGCGCCGTCCTGGCCGTCGATCGCCGTCTCGACGCGGAAGCCTTGACGGCGCAGGCTGTCGGCGACGAGGTGGCGGATCGCGGCGCTGTCGTCGACGACGAGCACGCGCTCGCGTTCGCTCGGCAGCGTCTGCGCGAGGATCGCCTTGAGGCGCGAGACGAGCTCCTCGGCCACGACCGGCTTGACGAGGTAGTCGTCGGCGCCCGCGTCGAAGCCGCGCTCGAGGTCCGACGTCTCGCCGAGCGCGCTGCAGATGACCACCGGAATGTGCGCCAGCTCGGGGTCCTGCTTGATCGCCTTGCAGAGCGCGAAGCCGTCGCGCTTGGGCATCTCCACGTCGCTGAGCACCAGATCCGGGCGCTCCTTGCGGCACCGCTCGAGCCCTTCGTCGCCGTCGACGGCGAGCACGACCTCGTAGCCGGCGTCGGCGAGAATCGAGCCCGAGTGGCGGCGCACGACGTCGCTGTCGTCGATGAGCAGCACGCGCGGGCGGCCGCGGGCGCCGCGCTCGAGCGAGGCGACGAGCTCTTCGATCTGGAAGGGCACGGCGAGCGCCGCCTCGAAGCCGTCTGCGCGGAGGGCAGCCGGCGCCTTGGGCTCGAGCGTCACGGCGATGGCGCGCGGGAAGGAGTCGCCGAGCGGCGAGGTCCGGCGCAGGCGCGAGAGCGCGGTCGGGGCGGCGTCGCGCTCGACGCGCGGGGCGATCAGCACGGCGGCGTGCTCGCTCGCAACGCCGCTCGCGGCCGACTCGACGCTCCCGAAGATGTCGACCTCGTGGCCGAGCGGCGCGAGCGCGCGGCGCAGGTAGGGCCCGAGCAAGCCGGGCGGCGTGACGACGGCGACGCGCATTCGGGCACGAGAGTAGCGCGATTTCGCGCGGCGCTGCGGCGCGCGGTCAGGCGATCACGCGGCGCTCGTCGTGCGTGGCGCGCTCGTCGCCGTGCGCCGCGCCGACGCGGATGGTCCCCGAGTCGCTCGGCGCGATGGGCGGCGCATCGGGGCTCGGCAGCGAGTCGACGAGCCGCGCGTTCCAGCGCTCGACGCCGCACCCCTCGAGCGCCGCGACGAACGCGCGCGCGTCGGCCGGTCGGCGCGCGGGGTCCTTCGCGAGCGCCGCGAGCACCAGCGCGTCGAGCTCGCGCGGGACCTGCGGGTTGCGCACCGCGGCGGCGAGCGGCGGCTCGCGGATCTGCGCGAGCATCATCGCCGCGGACGAGGACCCCTCGAACGGCGGGCGTCCCGTGAGGCAGAAATAGAGCACCGCCCCGAGCCCGTAGACGTCGGCGCGCGCGTCGCACGCGCGCCCGAGCGCGGCCTCGGGCGCCATGAACGCGGGGGTGCCGGCGACGTAGCCGGCCTCGGTGAGCTCGGGGTCGTCCTTGCCGAGGCGCCGGCTGATCCCGAAATCGAGGACCTTCACGAAGTCGCTCTCCTCGCCCGCGCTCGTGACGAAGAGGTTCTCGGGCTTGACGTCGCGGTGCACGATGCCGCGTCGGTGGGCCTCGGCGAGCGCGCGCGCGGCCTGCGCGATCAGGTGCACCGCGCGTGCGGGCGAGAGCGCCCCCTCGCGCTCGACGAGGCTCGCGAGGTCCTCGCCGTGCAACAGCTCCATCGCGAACCAGCGCAGGCCGTCGCCGGTCACGCCGTAGTCGAAGACGCGCACGGCGTTCGGGTGCGTGAGCGCGCTCGCCGCCGCGACCTCGCGCTCGAAGCGCGCGAGCGCGAAGCGGTCGTCGTCGGTGCTGCGGGCGATCTTCACCGCCGCGAAGCGCCTGAGCCCCGGGTGCCACGCCGACCACACCTCCCCCATGCCGCCGCCGCCGAGGCGCGCGCGCAGCTCGTACTGGCCGAGGTTGCGCGAGGCGAACAGCTGCCGGCGAAGCCGCCAGGTCGCGTCGGAGATCTTCGAGGCGACGAGCGCGGCCGCGAGCAGCAGCGTCGTCGCGATGCCGAAGGTGATCCACGCGCGCGGCGAGGCGAGCTGCGCCGCGTTGCGCGGCGTGAGGGCCGAGGTCGCGACGACCGTCGCCGAGAACATCGTGACGACGGCGAGGTTCCAGGCCAGCGCCCCCCGCAAGGGGCGCGGCGTCGCGAGCGACATGAGGGGGAGGAAGACGACGCCGTAGAAGTAGTCGTCGAGCAGCCCGCCGCCCGCCCAGCCGCACTGTGCACCGAGGGTCGCCGCGAGCAGGAGGCTCGCTGCGACCAGCGCCCTGCGCAGCGTGCACACCGAGGTCTCGCTCCGAGAGACCCACATCAGGCCGAGGATCGCCGAGGTGCCGATCGCGCGCAGCACGCCGTAAGGCAATAGCGGCGTGTGCCAGAGGAAGCGCGCGCTCACCCAGTCGCCGACGCCGAACGACGCCCACACGGCCGCCGGCAGCCAGCCCAGCGCGCGCAGGCGCACGCGATCGGCCGCGTGCTCCGCGGCCTCGACCGCGCGGCTGGAGGCGTCGCCGAGCGCCCGCGGTGCGCACTTCGATGCCTTCGCGAACGAGCCGGCCCTCACGAGGATTTCGTCCAGCAATTCGCGCGCCGACGAGATCGCGTCGCGGCCGAGGTGGAGGCCTCGCGCCGCGCGTACTACACGTCCGCACGTGGCCTCCCCCGGATCGCGCGATCTGCGCGCCTCGTTCGGCGACCTCGCCGGCATCGACGCGGACGCGCGCGAGCAGCTGCAAGACGAGCTCGCCCGTCGCCGTGAGGAGGCCGAGGAGCTGGTCGATCCGATCGGCGATCCGCTGGCGCTGCCGGAGGACCGCCCCCTCGCCGCGATCGCCGAGGTCGTCTCGCGCGCGGCGTCGGGGGAGCGCCGCGTCGACCTGCTCGGCGCGCGCGGCGGCGCGCTCGCGCTCATGGCGGCGCGCCTCTTCGAGCGCTCGCGGCGCCCGGTGGTCGTCGTGACGTCGGAGGAGGCGCGCGCGCGCGCGCTGGTCGCCGATCTCGAGTTCTTCTTGCGCCGCCCGCGATCGACCCCCGCGCGCGCGACGGAGGCCGAGCCGGTCGAAGGGGAGGTCGCGCCCGAGGACGCGGAGGACGTCGGGCTCGGCGACGTGCTGCTCATGACCTCTCCCGAGGCGAGCCCGTACGCCGAGGTGAGCCCCGATCGCCGCGCGGCGCTCGGGCGGCTCGCGACGCTCGCGCACCTCTCGCGGGCCCAGAAGCCGGGCGGCTCGCCGTTTCGCGCGCTGGTCGTCGCCGCGCCCGCGCTGGTGCGCAAGGTGGTGCCGCGGGCGGTGGTCGAGGCGCGCACCGAGCGCGTGACCGCGGAGGACGAGCTCGATCGCGATCGGTTGGTCGCGCGCCTCGCGGAGGCGGGGTACCTGCGCGTGCCGGTCGTCGAGGATCCGGGCTCGTTCGCGGTGCGGGGCGCGCTGCTCGACGTCTGGCCGCCGTCGTCGCCCACCCCCGCGCGCATCGAGCTCTACGGCGACGTCGTCCTGTCGATCAAGCGCTTCGACCCCGATCGGCAGCGCACGCTCGGCGCGATCTCGGAGCTGCGCCTGCCGCCGGCGCGCGAGGCGATCCTCGACCCCGACGCCGTCGAGCGCGCGCGCAGGCGCGTCGCGGAGCTGTGCGACGCCGTCGATCTGCCCACGGCCAAGGGGCGCGCGCTCGCCGAGGACGTCGCGCAAGGGCGCGCCTTCTTCGGCGCCGACGGCTTGTTGCCCGCCTACTTCGACGCGCTCGATCCGCTCGAGCGCTACCTGCCCGACGACGCGCTCTTCCTGCTCGACGACCCGGTCGCGGTGGCGCAGGCGATCCGCGACGAGCTCGAGCGCGCCGAGCGCGACGTCGCCGCGCGCGCGGGCGCCCCCGCGTTCGCGATCGACGCGCACTACGTCGACGAGGCGGCCGTCGCGGCGAGGCTCGGCCGCGCGAGCGTCGTCGTGGCGCACCGGATCGCCATCGAGCAAGGCGCGCCAGAGCCGGCAGCTCCGCCGCTGCGTCCGTTCGAGCGCACGCCCGAGGGGGCGCCGACGCTCGGGGCCAGAGACCACGAGGATCTCGCGATCGCCGTCAAGCAGGCGCGCGCCACGCGCGGGCGTCGCGGCGCGCTCGAGCCGCTCGTGCGCCGGATCCGCCGATGGCGCGAGCACGGCCTGCGGATCGTCTTGACCGCGCGCGCCGCGACGCAGGCCGAGCGCCTGGTCGCGCTGCTGCGCGGGCACGACCTCGACGTCCGCACGCACCTCGGGGTCGAGGCGCCGCTCGGCGGGCTGCTCGACGATCCGAGCTTCGGCCGCGACGTGGTCGAGGTCGTCTCGGGCACGCTGGCGCACGGCGTGCTCCTGCCGCTCGAGCGGCTCGCCGTGGTGACCGAGGAGGAGATCTTCGGCGGTCGCACGCACCGGCGGGTGCCCCGCGCGCAAGGGGGAGCGAAGGACGCCGCGCGCGCGTTCGTCGACGATCTCCGCTCGCTGTCGGTCGGCGATCTGGTCGTGCACGTCGAGCACGGCATCGGCCGCTACCTCGGCCTCGAGCACCGCGATCTGCTCGGCCCGGCGACGATCGACGCCGACGGCAAGCTCCACCAGGCCAAGACGCGCGTCGATCTGCTCCTCGTCGAGTACGGCGGTGGCGATCGGCTCTACCTGCCGGTCTACCGCCTCAACCAGCTGCAGAAGTACTCGACGTCGGCGGCCGAAGGCGACGAGGGGGCGAAGCCGGCGGCCGCGAAGCTCGACAAGCTCGGCGGCTCGACCTTCGCGAAGGCCAAGCAGCGCGTCGAGAAGGCCGTCCGCCAGATGGCCGACGAGCTCTTGCGCCTGTACGCCGAGCGGCTCGCGACCGAGGGGGAGCCGCTGCCCCCGCCCGACGCGGAGCTGCGCGAGTTCGAGGCGACCTTCCCGTTCGAAGAGACCCCCGATCAGGCCAAGGCCATCGTGGACGTGCTCGAGGATCTGCAGAAGCCGCGCCCCATGGACCGCCTGGTGTGCGGCGACGTCGGCTTCGGCAAGACCGAGGTCGCGATCCGCGCGGCCTTCCACGCCGCGACGGCCGGCAGGCAGGTCGCCGTGCTCTGCCCCACGACGGTGCTCGCGCAGCAGCACTTCCACACCTTCTCGCAGCGCCTCGCCAGCTACCCGCTCGTCGTCGCGCCGCTCTCGCGCTTCCAAGAGGCGGCCGAGCAGCGCGAGACCCTCAAGCGCATGAAGGAGGGGAAGATCGACGTCGTCATCGGCACGCACCGGCTCCTCTCGAAGGACGTCCACTTCAAGGACCTCGGCCTGCTCGTGGTCGACGAGGAGCAGCGCTTCGGCGTCACGCACAAGGAGCGCATCAAGCAGCTCAAGACCAAGGTGCACGTGCTCACGCTCTCGGCGACGCCCATCCCGCGCACGCTGCAGATGGCGATCTCGGGCATGCGCGATCTGTCGCTCATCACGACGCCGCCGGTCGATCGGCGCGCGATCCGCACCGTGGTCACGCGCTTCGACGACTCGGTCATCCGCGAGGCGATCCAGCGCGAGCTGCAGCGCGGCGGGCAGGTCTTCTACGTGCACAACCGGGTGCTAGGGCGCGCCGACGCGCCCGGCGGCGGCATCTACGAGCGCGCGGCCAAGGTGCAAGAGCTCGTCCCCTCGGCGCGCGTGGTCGTCGCGCACGGGCAGATGGGGGAGCACGCGCTCGAGCAGGCGATGACCGATTTCGTCGAGGGGCGCTTCGACGTGCTCTGCGCGACGGCGATCATCGAGAGCGGGCTCGACATCCCGCGCGCCAACACGATCATCGTCGACCGCGCCGACCTGTTCGGCCTCGGGCAGCTCTACCAGCTGCGCGGACGGGTGGGCCGCGCGAAGGAGCGCGCCTACTGCTACCTGATCGTGCCGCCGCAGGCCGCCATGAGCGACGAGGCGCGCGCCCGCATCGACGCGCTCGAGAAGCACACCGATCTCGGCGCGGGGTTCAAGATCGCCGCGCTCGACCTCGAGATCCGCGGCGCCGGCGATCTGCTCGGCGCCGAGCAGAGCGGCAACGTCGCCCAGGTCGGCTTCGAGCTGTTCTGCCAGATGCTCGACGAGGCGGTCCGCGAGCTGCGCGGCGACGCGGACGCGCACTTTCACGAGGTCGATCCCGAGCTGTCGTTCGACGTCGAGGCCTACTTGCCCGACGACTACGTCTCCGACGTCGGCGTGCGCCTCGGGCTCTACAAGCGCTTCGCGCAGGCGCTCGACGAGGAGCAGGTCGCCGATCTCGCCGCCGAGATGGAGGATCGCTTCGGCCCGGCGCCGCGCGAGGCGGCCTGCTTCGTGCGCGTGATGCGCCTCAAGTGCGAGCTGCGAGGGCTGCGCGCGCTCGGCTGCGAGGCGACGCGCGAGCGGGTGACGCTGCACCTCAGGAGCGACACGCCGCTCGATCCCGAGAAGCTCGCGGCGCTGGTCGCGAAGAAGCACTCGCCGTGGAAGCTGACGCCCGACATGCGGCTCACCCGGCGCTACGAGGCGGGCGCCTTCGCCGACGGCGTCGAGGCGGCCGAGAAGCTGATGGCGGAGCTCGTGTCGATGCGCAGGGCGGAGGCGTAGCGGGGGGCGATCGCTCACGCGCCGCGGAACGCCGCCTCGAGCTCGGCGACGTCGGGCTTGGTCATGCGCAAGAACGCCGCGAACGCGCGATCGCGCGCGGCCGCGTCGGCGCTCGTGAGCCAACGGCCGATGCCGGTCGGCACGACCTGCCAGGAGACCCCGAAGCGGTCCTTCAGCCAGCCGCAGGGCCCCGGCTCCCCCCCTTCCGAGAGGGCGGCCCAGTAGCGATCCACCTCGGCCTGGCTCTCGCACATGACCTGGAGCGAGACCCCCTCGTCGAACGCCACGTCGTGCTCGGCGTCGCCGTCCATGGCGACGAGCGTCTGGCCCGCCACGCCGAAGCGCGCGTGCTTGATGCGCCCCTCGGGCCCCTCGCCGGCGGCGTATCGCGCGAGCTGCTCGACGCGCCCTCCGGGGAAGACGCGCGTGTACATCGCGATCGCCTCCTCGGCTCTGCCGCTGCGCGCGCCGGCGAACATGAGGCACGGCGCGATCCTCGCCGGCGCCGCCCCCGCCACGAGCTGCCACGAGACGCCGAAGCGATCCTTCACCCACGCGTAGCGCTCGCCCCAGGGGTAGCTGCCGATCGGCATCAGCGCCTCGCCGCCCGCGGCGAGCGCCGCGTAGAGCCGATCGACCTCCGCCGCGGACGTCACGTCGACGAAGAAGGAGATGCTCGGGTTGATGGTGAACGCCGGCCCGCCGTTGAGCGCCGTGAAGGCCTGATCGAAGATCTCGAGCTCCACCGTGAGCACGCTCCCGCGCGGCTTTTTGGCGGGATTTTCGGCGGACTCGGGATAGCGCGAGGCGGCGGTCACGCGGCCGCCGGTGAAGGTCTCCGCATAGAACGCGGCGGCGCGCTCGGCCTGAGCGTCGAACCAGAGACACGGAACGATGCTCCGGTGGGCCATCGGCCAGGCGTAGCGTCGCGTGCGCGACCGGACAAGCACGTCGCGGGCGGAGGCGTGGGCGATCGTGTGCTCGGCGCGCTTGCTCGGCCGAGCAGGGCGGCACGAGGGCGGAGCCAGAGCCGTGGCCGATGCCGATGCCGATGCCGATGCCGATGCCGATGCCGATGCCGATGCCGATGCCGATGCCGAAGCCGGAGCCGAAGCCGGAGCCGATGCCGAAGCCGGAGCCGGAGCCGGAGCCGGAGCCGAAGCCGAAGCCGAAGCCGGAGCCGATGCCGGAGCCGAAGCCGAAGCCGGAGCCGAAGCCGGAGC
>JAJXTK010000068.1 GCA_021783935.1 Myxococcales bacterium
GCTCGGCTCCGCTCGAGGCGGCGCACCCGGACGAGGCGGACGACGGCGGCGCTCCCCAGCGAGCGGGGGCTCGATCGCGCGACAACCCGGACTTCCGTGGCATTCTGCCAGAACAAGGCGACGTGACCCCGCGTTGAAGGAGCCATGGAGGCCGCTCGCCCGAAGGCGCCAATGACTGCCCAGCCCGACGCGCGTCGTCTCCGCCGCAGGGCGCTGACGCTCTTGCTGGTCGCGCTGGCCGTGATAGTCGGCGTCGGGCGCCCGCTCGAGCGGCACGCGCGCGCCGCGGCGATGCTGCTCGGCCTCACCGGCGAATTCCCGGCCGCGCTCGCGCCGGTGCGCGACGACGTGGTGGTCGAGGAGCTCGCCCTCGCGGGTGCCACCTCCCCGGTGCGCGCGCGGCTCTACCGACCGGCGGGGGTCGCTCGTCCGCGCGGGATCGTCCTCGCGCACGGCGTCCACCAGCTCGGCATCGAGGAGCCGCGGCTCTGCGCCCTCGCCTACGCCTTCGCGCGCGCCGGCGAGGTCGTGCTCACCCCCGAGCTGTCCGCGCTCGCCGACTACCGGATCGACGACGCGAGCAACCGTGAGACGCTCCGCGCGGCGGTGCGCTGGCTCGCCCATCGCGACGAGCTCGTCCGCGCGGGGGGGGTCGGGCTCGTGGGGATCAGCTTCGCAGGCGGCCTCTCGCTGCGCCTCGCCGAGGAGCGATCGCTCGACGGCGAGCTCGCCTTCGTCGCGTCGATCGGCGGCCACGACGACCTCGCGCGCGTGGCCCGCTTCTTCGTCACCGACCGCGTGGAGGCGCCCGAGGGGGAGATCGCGTGGACCGCGCACGACTACGGCCTCGCGGTGCTCGTCTACGACGCGCCCGATCGCTTCGTCGCCCGCGCCGACGTGCCCGCCCTGCGCGCCGCCGTGCGCGGCTTCCTCCACGAGAGCTACGGCCAGGCCGCCGAGGCGGCGCTCGCGCTCTCGCCCGACGGCGCGGCCGTCTACGACCACGTCTACCGGCGCGATCGCCGCGCGCTGCGCGATCGGGTCCTCGCGGCCCTGCCGGCGCTCGCCCCCTCGATGGCGGAGGCGTCACCGAAGGGGCGCATCGGCGCGATCCGCGTGCCGATCTTCCTGTTGCACGGCGCCGCCGACAACGTCGTGCCGCCGTCCGAGTCGCGGTGGATCGCCGAGGAGGCGCGGGCCGCGGGCGTGCCGTGCACGCTGTTGATCTCCCCGGTCATCGGGCACGCCGAGGTCGGCAAGGCGTCGCTCGCGGCGAAGGCCGAGCTCGTGCGCTTCATGGCGTCGCTGCTCGACGCGTAGTCGACGTCACCCGAGCGGCAGCGTGAAGCGGAACGCGCTCCCTTTGCCGAGCTCGCTCTCGACCCAGATGCGCCCCCCGTGCGCCTCGACGAGGCCGCGCGAGATGCCGAGGCCGAGGCCGGTGCCCTTGTAGCCTGCGTCCTTCGCGCGCCAGAAGCGCTCGAAGAGGTGCGGCAGATCCTGCGGCGCGATGCCCGGGCCGTCGTCGCGGACCGTGAAGATCGCCTGCGCCCCGTCCCGCTCGACGCGCACGGAGATCGTCCCCCCCTTCGGCGTCGCCTTGGTCGCGTTGGCGATCAGGTTCGAGAGCACCTGCAAGACGCGGTCGTAGTCGCAGAGCACCGTGGGCAGCTCGGGCTCGACGAGGCCCGAGAGCGACTGCCCCTTCTCGATCGCGATCGGCGAGAGCGAGGCGACGGCCGCGTCGACGAGCCTCGCCGCAGACTCGCTCGCGCACGTGATCCGCAGCTTGCCGGCGCGCAGCGCGGCGAGGTCGACGAGGTCGGTCGCCATGCGCTCGGCGCGGCGGGTGGCGCGCTGGATGGCGTTGATCTCGTCCATCACCGACGCCTTGAGCTCGGCGGGGAGCGTGCGCTTGAGCAGCTCGCTGTTCATCAGGATCACGTTCAGCGGGTTCTTCAGGTCGTGCGACACGACCGCGAGCACTTGCTCGCGCAGCTGCGTCGCCTCGGTCGCCTCCCGGAAGAGCTTCGCGTTCTCGAGCGCGAGCGAGGCGCGGCGCGCGAGCTCGTCGGCGAGCTTGAGATCGTCGGCGCCGTAGACGCGGGCGCTCTCGCCGTGCGTCGCGAACGAGATGGCGCCGAGCGTGGCGTCGCGGCCGCGCAGCGGGACGACCATGTACGATCGCAGCCCCAGCGACTCGACGCTCCTGCGGTACTCCGGCTCGCGGGCGAACGTCTCGATCAGCTCGGCGAAGCGCGCCGCGACGATCGGCGCACCGGTCGCGATCACCCGGGCGACAGGGTGCTCGGGGATGGTGTCGGGCGGGTAGCGCCGCCGCATCTCGGTCGTGAGCACGAGCTCGGGAGCGCTGCGCTGCGCGATGGCCAGCGGACGAATGCGCTCGCCGTCGAGCACGTCGACCGAGCACCAGTCGGCGAGCCGCGGCACGACCAGCTCGGTGATGCGCTGGAGCGTCTCCTGCCAGTCGAGCGAGGCCGCGAGCATCACTCCGGCGTCGGCGAGGAAGCGCTGATCGTCCTGCAAGCGGGCCAGATCAGAGATGTCCTCGAAGGCCATGACCGCGCCGAAGATGCGTCCGTCGGCGTCGCGCAGCGGCGCGCCGTTGTTCATGATCGTCCTCGAGACGCCGTCGAAGCTCACGATGCGGACGATCTCCCCGAGCGAGCTCTCGCCGTGGGCGAACGCGCGAGCGAGCGCCCACTCCTCCGACCGGATGCGGCGCCCGTCGGCCCAATAGCCCTCGTAGTCTTCGTACTCGCCGACGCGAACGTGCGGGATGCGCCCCCAGATCCGCTCGGCCGCGGCGTTCGATTGCGACACTCGCCCCGTCTCGTCGGCGATCACGACCCCGATCGGCAGCGTCTCGAGCAGCGTGCGCAGGCGGGCCTCGGCGCGGCGCAATTCATCCTCGGCGCGCTTGCGCTTGCCGGCCATCTCGCCGATCGCCGAGGCGAGCACGCCGAGCTCGTCCGCGCGCGGCGGGACGATGCGGTGATCGAGGTCCCCATCGCCGATGCGGCGCACGCCGGCGACCAGCCTCGCGATGGGAACGGTCACCAGGCGCGACATCACGACGCTGAGCAGCGCCACGAGCAGGAGCCCCGCCACGGTCGCGACCTCGGCCGCGAGCACCGACGCGTGCGCGCGCTGCTCAGCGTCGTGCAGCCGCGCGCGCGCCCGCTCCCCCTCGCGCGCCTTCAGGGCGCGCACGAGCTCGTCGAAGCGCCGCATGAGGACGGCCCCATCGCCGCTGCGGATGCGCGCGGCGGCTGGCGCGAAGCCGCTCGTGCGCTCGACCTCGAGCGTCGTCTTCAGGTGCCGGAGGCGCGTCCAGGCGAGGCTCTGGAGCTCGGCGGTCTCGTCCGCCGCGTCGGCGTCCTCGGCGTTGAGCGCGCGCAGGTGGTCGAGCGCCGCCGGGAGCTCGCCGTCGGCGAGCCGCAAGGGGTCGAGCTGCTGCAAGTCGTCGGTCAACAGGTAGTTGCGCTGCGCCGCCTCGGCGTCGACCACCAGGCGGTGAATCGTCTCGATCGCGTCGACGATCGCTCGCCCGCGGTCGGCGCTCTCGCGCGCGGCGACCAGCTGGCGCGTCGCGCGGTACGCGAACGAGCCGACGACCAGCAGCACGAGCAGGAAGGCGCCCAACCCGAGCGTCATTCGACGGCCGATCGACGTGCGAGGGCGGAGCATCACGGTGTCGGGTCCCGCCGCGCGTCACGCTCGCCGAACGCGCGGGGCTCGAGTCGCATGCCGGCGAGCGTATCGGTATGTCGAGTCGCGCTCCCGCGCGAAATACCCCCCGATTGTTCGTCGGCTCACGCTTCTTCGCGGAGCGACGGCTCGAGCTCCAGCCAGATCGCCGCGAGCCGCTCGGCCCATCGCCGCGCGTCCTCCGGGCGCGCGACCCCGTCCTGGCGGATCTCGAACGCCGTGTGGAGGATCCCGCGACGCTCGCCGTGCACCGGGACGGTGAAGTCCGTCTCGTCGCTCACGTGGTACGGCTCGTTGTCGCCGACGTTCAGCGAGGCGTCGCGCCGGAGCGCGTCGCGGAAGCGATGCGCGAGCCGGACGTCGCGCCCGTACAAGAGGGAGATCTGCCACGGCCGTCGCACGCCGAGCAGCTCGGGCGTGAAGCTGTGAATCGACAGCAGCACCGGCGGCCGAGCCCCTCGCGCGCGCGCGTCGAGCGCGGCGTCGATCGCGGCGTGATAAGGACGGTGGATGGCGTCGATGCGCCGCGCGCGCGCGGCCTCGGAGAGCCCTTCGTTGCCGGGGATCTTCACGCCCCCGCTCGAGACCGGGATGACGCCGGGGACGTGCAAGGGGCGATTGCAGTCGACCACGAGGCGCGAGTACGACGAGAGCACCAGCGTCGCGTCGAGCAGCTCCGACAGGCGCCTCGCGACCTGGGCTGCGCCGATGTCCCAGCCGATGTGCGTCAGGCGATCGGCCTCGCTGAGGCCGAGCGTCTCGAGCGCGGCGGGGACCCGGTGGGAGGCGTGATCGCAGCAGAGGATAACGCGCGAACGCCCCTCCGGGCGGACGATCTCGAACGGCGGCGGCTCGTGCTCGGCGATCATGATCGTCATCTTGTCGCACGCGACGACGAGCGTCACGCTCGAGGACCGTAAGGTCCGCGCGCGCGACGATCTCGCCCGCGTGGACGCGCGCTCCGTCCAGGGATCGCGACGCCGCAGGCACGCGCCGGGCGCGTGGTCGTGCGTCTCACCCGCGCGATAGCCGCTCGCGCGCGCCGCGCACGCCGAAGATCGCGCCGCCCCCCGTCGGCACGATCGGCGCGAGCAGCACCGAGGCGAGCACCGCCGCGACCAGGAGCGCGAGCGTCGGATCGTCGGCGCGCTCGCGCACCTGCCAGACGCGCCGCGCCTTGGCGACCAGCAGGTCCATGCCCGCGCCGCCGATCGCGCGCACGGCCTCGTCGGCGGCCGCGCGAACGAGCGGCGCCTCGTCGATCGGCACCGTCACGATCTCGACGTGCCCACGGCCGACGACCTCGATCTCGAGCCGATCGCGCGCCTCGAGCGGGCGGGCGTCGAGCGCGACCGCGAGCGAGAAGTACCCCCTCGCGTTGCGCACGACGGCCGCGCCGTCGAGGCGCGCCGCCGCCTCCGCCGACAGCAGCGAGCACGCGTTCGACGTCGAGAGCGCCTCGATCTCGGGCACGCGAGGCTACGCCGCCCCCCCTTGCGCGTTCACCGGCGGCGGCGCCCCGCCCCCCTCCGAGCCACCGCGCGGCCCGTGCGCTGCGACCTCCGCCTCTTCCCGCTTCAGCGCGTCGCCCCAGAGCCCAGCGCGCAGCTCCTCGAGCCGCGCCTTGGTCTTGCCGAGCTTCGCCGCCTCGACCTCGGTCTGCGCGCGGATCGACGCGCTGTGCTCGACGCCGAGCGCGCGCGCCTCCTTCGCGGCCCTGAGCACCTCGAGCAGCTCGCGGTGCAGCTCCTCGCCGGCGCTGACGACCCACGCGTCGAGCTTCCGGGCGAACTCGTCGATCATCTCGTCGAGCTTCGGGCCGATCTTCGCGGCCACCTCGCGCAGCACCTCGGGGGTGCGGTCCTTCGCGACGCGCTTGTACTCGGCCTTGATCCGCTCGCGGGCGAAGTAGCCGAGCACCGGCGCGCCCGCGAGCAGCAGGATCGGCAGCCAGCCGCCCGTCAGCAGCGTCGCGATGCCGATCGTCACCATCGCGAGCACCCCCACGTCGAACATCATCGAGTCGACCTCGACGCGCAGCGAGGGGAGCTGGGCGCCGAGCTGCTCGCTCACGCGCTTGGCCGTCTCGTGCGCATCCTCGCGCACGAGCGCGATGGTGCGCTCGGCGATCCCCTCGAGCGCGGCGCCGATCTCCTTGGTCTCGGCCTCCGCCCAGCCGCGCAAGAGCGCCTCGAGGTACCCCTGGTAGTGCGTCTTGGCTTCGCCGGCGTCGGCGAGCTCGAGCTGTTGGAGCGCGAGGCGGGAGGCGTCGTCGACGAAGCGATCGAGATCGCGCCGCGCCCACGCCTTCACCGCCGCGATCTCCTCGCGGATCTTCGCGCGCCGCTGCTCGAGGGTGACGCCGTGCCCCTCGAGATCCCCCTCGATGAACGCGATGCGCCGCGCGAGCTCCGCCTCGTCCATGGAGAGGGCGCGCCGCTTGGCGTCGACCCCCTTGGCGAGCGTGTCGGCCGTCGCGAGCGCCTCGCCGAGCGCGTTGTCGAGCAGGATGCGGCCGCGGTGCTCGGCCAAGAAGCGCGTCAGGTGATCGAGCAGCTCCGGCACGCCGCTCGCCGCCGCCTCGCCCGCGAGCGCCTTCTGCGCGCTCACCGGGAAGACGACCGGCTCGCTCGGCAGGCGGGCGAACTTCGCGAGGTTCTGCTTGGTGTACTCGAGGGCCTCTGCCTGCTCGCTCGGCGACAGCAGGTCCCACTTGGTCACGACGAAGACGATCTTGTCGCGCGCCTGCCCGAGGATCTTGTCGTGAAGGAAGACGCGCTCGCTCTCCTTGAGGATCTGGCCCGCGTCGAGCAGGAACAGCACCGCGTCGGCCTCGGGGATGTAGCGGTAGGTGATGTCGGCGCGCTGCAGCGACAGGTCGTTCACGCCTGGCGTGTCGACCAGCACGATGCGCTCCTCGAGCAGCGGCGCCGGGTAGGTCACGTCGAGGTGATCGACCTCGTCGGGCTTGCCTTCACCGCCGACGGCGAACGTGCGCACCGACTCGAAATCGATCGGGGTCGCCTCGCCGCTCGCGCGCACCACGGTGGCGCTCGGCGTCGCGCCCCACCTGAGGTGGTGGATCGTCGCGGTGGTCGGCGTGACGCCGGTCGGCAGCGCCGGGGCGCCGAGCAGCGCGTTCACGAAGGTGGTCTTGCCGTGGTTGAACTCGCCGACGACGACCAGATGGAAGCGATCCTCCTCGAGCTTCTTCACCAGCTTGCCCGCGATGCGCTCGCGGATCGTCGCGGCGCCGAGCGCCTTGGCGACGTCGCCGAGATCCCGGACGGCGAGCGTGACGTCGGCCTTGCGCTCGCGAAATCCCTCGAGCGCGCCCTTCGGCAGCGCGGCCCCTTCTTGCTGCTCGGTCATCCGATCACCTTGATGATTTCGTGGGTCCGCGCGTCGCAGTCGCTCATGGTGATGCCGTCCTGCGCGAGGCCTGCCCTCTGGCGATAGAGCGCCGTCTCGGAGAAGACCTTCAGCGCCTGCACGCGCTTGGGCAGGTACGGGTGCGACGCGAACAGCTCGCTCAGCCGGCCGACGCCGCGCTTTCCGTCCTCGTACTGGCGCAGGTACTCCTCGACGTCGAGCTCCTCGTAGAGCTTCTGGCTGCCGAGGGCGAGCTTCATCAGCCCCTTCATCGAGACCCGCAGATCCTTGACGACCAGCAGCCCCGCGCGATCGCTCGTGATCTCCGCGCGCCGCGACCAGGCGAGCAGCGCGACGCGCGCCGGGTAGGCGAACCACTGCACGAACGCGCTCGCCATGTACGTGAGGAAGTACAGCGACGTCATGTAGACGACGTGGTTGTTCTGGATGTGCCCGCACTCGTGGCCGAGGATGTCGAGGATCTCGGCGTCGGTGAAGTGATCGACGACCGAGCCGTTCATCAGGATGAAGGCGTCGTCGTTGGTGCCGAAGGTGCCGGCGTTGAGGTGCGGGTTTTGCCCGACGTAGAGCGTCGGCGTCGGGATGCCGAGCGTCTGGGCCGCCTTGACGTTGAGCGCGTGGAGGCGCGGGAACTGCTTGTCGGTGACGCGCACGGTGTGGCCAAGCAGCTCGTTGCGCCCCCACTCCTTCCATGCGCGCACCACGGCCGAGATCGCGTACTCGACCGGCGCGATCTTCTCGAAGGTCGCGCGCGTCTGCCGGTCGGCGACGTAGCAGTAGTCGAAGCCGCCGGCGGCCCCCGGATCGGCCCTCCTCGCGGCGAGGTAGCTCTGGAACTCGAGCGGCGGAACTTGGGCCATGCTCTGCGACCTTCTGCGCGCGACGACGGCCCTCGGGCGATGGACTCCGAGGCGCGCGCTCGGAGCGTAAGCACGCGCACGCGCCTGGGCAACGCGCGCCAGCACGCGCGACGCTCGCTCGAATTCGCCCTGATTTTCCCTTCAAGTCCGCGCCAGCACGCGCGCTGAGGTGAGGGGCAGAACGTTTCGACACCGGTCCTTGGTGGTCGACTACAATGCGCGCGATGCGCCGCGGGCTCGTCCACTCCTTCGCCTTCGTCGCTGCCTTCGCCGCGACGACGTCCGCCCCACGCGCCCGCGCCGCCGACGCGGACGTCCCCTCGGGCGACGAGCCGCCGCGCCTGGTGCCCACGGCGCTGGTCGACACCTATTTCGCCTTGCACAGCCCGTCGCCGCAGACGGGCGTCGACGTCACGTCGTTCGAGACCTCCGGCGCGCGCCAAGACGAGTTCACCGTCAACCTGGTGTCGATCGGCGCGCACCTCGAGCACTCCCACCTGATCGGCGCCCTCGCGCTCCAGGCCGGCAGCGCGGTCGATCTGCTCTACCCGCCGACCACGCCGGGCTCCCAGAACGGCATCGGCTCCGAGGTCTACAAGCACATCCAGGTCGCCTACGCCGGCTATCGGGTTGGCGACTTCGCCTTCACGATGGGGCTGTTCCCCTCGGTCATGGGCTTCGAGGGCTGGCAGACGACCTCGAACTGGAACTACACCAAGGCGCTCGTCACCGAGCTCACCCCCTATTTCCACGAGGGCGGGAAGATCGACTGGAGCTTCGCCCCCGGCTTCACGGCGACGCTCGTCGTCAACAACGGCTGGCAAACGCACGGTCACACGACGAGCTGGCCGAGCCTCGCCGGCCACCTCGACTGGCAACCGAACGACGACGTCCACGTCTGGAGCGCGGGCTTCCTCGGCAGGATGGGGCTCCTGAGCGCGAATGACGCGCTACGCGGCTACGACGAGTTCGGCGCCGAGCTCGGCGTCGGTCGCGGAGTGCGCGTCGCCGCGCAGGCCTGGGGCGCCAAGCAAGACAGCTCCAAGGCCTACGGCGGCGCGGCCTGGGCCAAGTGGGCGTTCCACGCGCGCGGGTTCGTCGCGCTGCGCGGCGAGTACTTCCACGACGACGACGGCATCCTGTTCGAGGGGCTCGTCGCGCCGATGGTGCCGCTGGTCGATCGCCCGGCGTTCGGCGGCAGCGGCGGCATGCAGTCGTTCGAGGCGGGCACGCTGACGGTCGGCTGGACCCCGCACAAGAACCTCGTCGTCAAGGCCGAGGGGGTCTATCGCCACGCCAACGCGCCCGCGTTCTACGGCCAGGCGCAGCCGATCGGCGTCACGGCCGTCGGCGACTACGCGACCGAGCAGCACTCGATCACATCGCTGCTGTCGGCGGCCTTCGTGTACTGAGCGCGCCGTGCGCCGCGCCGACCTCGCCGAGGATCGCGCCGATGCGCCCGACCAGCGAGGGCCCCTTGTGCACGAAGTCGCGCACGCCGAGCGCGAAGAGCACGTCGAGGTCCTCGGGCCGACCGAGCGCCGCCGAGACGGGCACCACGGTGCAGCGGCTGTGCGCGTCGACGCCCCGCAGGTACATGCAGACCTCGAGGCCGTTGGTGACCGGCATGTGCAGATCGAGCAGCAGCACGTCGGGCACGCGCCGCGCGATGAGGGCGATCGCCTCGGCACCGTCGTTCACCACGCGCACCTCGGCGTCGGGGAGCTTGCGGCGCGCCACCGTCGCCAGCAGCCGCGCGATCGCCGGGTCGTCCTCGACCACCAAGACGCTCAGCGACGCCGACGACACCCCCGAAGGCGTGCGCAGGAGCGCGGCGTCGATCGCGCGCAGCTGAGCGAGCACGTCGTCCATGCCGCTCGGGCGGTCCTGGGGCTGCTTCGCCAGCATCGATCGCAGGAGCGTCGCGAGCGCCTCGGGCACCTCGGGGCGATGATCGAGCACCTCGGGGACGGGGGCGTGGATGTGCGCTCGCATGACCTCGAGCGCCGCGTGGCCGCGGTACGGCACGCGGCCCGTGAGCAGCTCGAAGCCGAGCACGCCGAGGGCGTAGACGTCGACGAGGTGCGCCTCCTCGCGGCGGATCACGTCCGCGGCCGACTCGGGGGCCATGTACTCGGGGGTGCCGCTCGCGTACCCGATCGCCCCGTGGTGCGTCGCCGGCACCAGCATGAGGCCGAAGTCCATGAGCACCACGCGCCCGTCCGGCGCGAGCATCACGTTCTCGGGCTTGACGTCGCGGTGGACGATGCCGGCCGCGTGCACCGCGCCGAGCGCGTCGGCGAGCGCGATCATCAGCCGCGTGACCTCGTCGATCGCGAAGTGCCGCTCGGTGCCGGCGCGCGTGACCATGTGGCGCGCGAGGCTCGTGCCGTGGAGGCGCTCCATCACGACGTACGGCACCTCCAGGTGCAGGCCCAGCGTGTAGACGACGGGCACGCCGCGGTGGCGCACCGACGCGAGCGCCTGCGCCTCGATGAGCATCGTCTCGGCGTGCTCGAGCCGGCGCGGCACCTTGATGGCGACCCCGCGTCGCAGCCGTCGATCCCACGCCTCGAAGACCAGGGCCATGCCGCCGGTGCCGATCTCGTGGCGCAGCTCGTAGACCCCCTCTAGGACCGTCCCCGGCCGGAAGCGATCCAACTCCGGCCCGGCGGACGACATCGGGGGGTTCTTGAGGGTGTCGGCGAGCGCTGCCATCGCTCCTCCTGCGTGAGCCGCTCGTGGGGAAGCAAGCCTCGAACCGCGACGGAAACGTCGCGATTTCAGGCCCGTCGGGGGCTTGTCCGGCGTTGCGAAATGCCACGCGCGTGTCGATCGTCGACGCCGCCGCCGACGCGATCAGCCAGCGTCGCCTTCGCCGCCGCCCGGAGGCGGCGCGCCGCGCTCGGCCTCGAGGTAGCGGAAGATCGTGCGCGGATCGACGCCGAGATCGCGGGCCGTCTGCGTGCGGTTGCCGTTGTTGCGCTCGAGGGCGTCGAGCACGTACTTGCGCTGGAACTCCTCCTTGGCCTTCTCGAGCGGCAGGATCGGCGCCTGCGCCTCGGGGCCGAGATCGAGATCCTCCGGCTGCAAGAGCGCCTTGTCGCAGAGGACGAGCGCCTTCTTGATGCGGTTCTCGAGCTGCCGGATGTTGCCTGGCCAGGGGTACTTGCGGATCGCGCCGAGCGTCGGCGGCGCGAAGCCGACCACCTTCGAGTGCATCTCGTCGGCGTGCTTGGAGAGCAGCGCCTTGGCGATGATCAGCACGTCGTCGCCGCGCTCGCGGAGCGGCGGCAGGAAGATGTTCACGACGTTGAGCCGGTAGTAGAGGTCCTCGCGGAAGGCGCTGCGCTTGATCTCTTCGTCGAGGTTCTTGTTCGTCGCCGCGACGATGCGGATGTCGACCTTCTCGGGGCGCGAGTCGCCGACGCGGTAGACGATGCGCTCCTGCAGCGCGCGCAGCAGCTTGACCTGAAGGTTCAGCGGCAGCTCGCCGATCTCGTCGAGGAAGAGCGTGCCGTTCTGCGCGGCCTGGAACTTCCCGGGGCGCGAGGCGATCGCGCCGGTGAAGGCCCCCTTCACGTGCCCGAACAGCTCGCTCTCGATCAGGTTCTCGGGGATCGCGCCGCAGTTGATGGTGACGAAGGGCCCGTTCGCGCGCGGCGAGCGGCGGTGGACCTCGCGCGCGATGAGCTCCTTGCCGGTGCCGGTCTCGCCGGTGATCAGCACGCTGATGTCGGTCGTCGCGACCTTCTGCAGCTTCTTGAACACGTCGAGCATCGAGGCGCAGGCGCCGATGATGTCGCCGAAGCGCTTGTCGTGGAGCTCCTTGACGAGCTTGTCCTTGTCGGCGCGCAGCGAGCTGAGGAGCATCGCGTTGGCGAGGATGAGCGAGGCCTGGCCGGCGAAGATGCCGAGCAGATCGAGCGAGCCGCGATCGAAGAGCCCCTTGACCCGCTGGCTGCCGACGTAGAGCACACCGAGCAGATCCCCCTGCGCGAGCAGCGGTACGCACATCACCGACGAGAGGTTGAGCGCGACGACCGACTCGCTCTTGCCGAAGGCCGTGTCGGTGAGCGCGTCGCTGACGATGAGCGGCTTCTTGGTCTCCATGACCCGCCGGACGATGCTGTCGCTGATGGCGCCGCTCGCGTCGGTGATCGTCTCCTTCTTCATGTCGCGCGCCGCGCGCACGACCGGCTGGCCGTCCTGCAAGAGCAGCAGCACGCCGCGCTCGGCGCCGGTCACGTCGACGACGCCGTCGAGCATGTAGTGGAGCAGATCGTCGATGTCCCCCTTCACGTGGGTCATCAGCCGCTCGCTGAATTCGTGCAGCTTGCTCACGCCGGCGAGCTCGGCGCTCACGTCGGGCGTCGTCGGATCGGTGTCGCGGTCGGCGTCGTGCGACGTGGCCAGCGTCGTCTCGGCGAACATCGAGAAGGCGAGCTCGGCCTCGCCGAGGGTGAGCCGATCGCCGTGGACGAGGCGGGAGCGGCGCTTCTTCTTGCCGTTGATCAGGATCTCGCCGTGGCGATCGATCTCCTCCAGGTTGAAATCCCGGCCGTCGAACACGACTTGGGCGTGGTGGTCGGCGAGCCCCGCCGCCTCGAGGGCGACGTCGTTGCCGAGCGCGCGCCCCAGCGTCGTGACCGGCTTGTAGACGGCGTACGCACGCGGCGGCCCCTGGCGCGGGAACCAGCGGATCGTCGGCATCAAGGCCTCCCTACCACCCCTGCGCGCCGGCGTCGTCGCCGCGCCGCCCGCGAGGGGTGGCCGAAGCGCCCCGATCAACTGTACGTCGGCGCAGCGATCGCGCAGGTGCGGCCGCGTCATTCGAGGCCACGTCCGTAGAAGTTGACGAGCCACCCCCTGAGCTGATGTATGTTCCGAAGCTCGACAGAACTCGTCCCTTGCTCGGCCCTCGGCCGGGCAAGCACTCCTGGGAGGCTCGTGATGAAGCGTTTCCTGACGGTCGCTGTGGTCGGTGTGCTGGGTGCGGCTCTCCTCATCGCGTGCGGCGGCTCGGACAAGCCCGCCAATAGCCCGTCGGGCAGCGCTGGCGGCGCGGCCTCGTCGGCGGCGCCGGCGGCGGACAGCGCGGCGACGCCGGCCCCCGCGGCCAGCTGAGCCGAGAGGTTCGTGAGCATCGGCGGGATCGGTCGCGAGGCCGATCCCGTCGGCGCTTTTGTGGGCCGACGCGCGCCATAATCGCGCGCGATGACCGACCCCGACAGGCCGTTCGACCGCGAGCGCGCCATGAGCGTGATGGCGAGCGCCTTCAGGAACCTGGTGCCCTACAACGCCGCGCTCGATCTCGAGGCGCTGGACGCCGATCGCGGCCTCGCGGTGATGCGCCTCCCCTGGCGGGCCGATCTGGTCGGCGACCCGGTGCGCGAGATCCTGCACGGCGGGGCGATCACGGCGCTGATGGACGCGTGCTCCGGGGCCTCGGTCTTCTTCGCGATGAACGAGGCCGTCCCGATCGCGACGCTCGATCTGCGCATCGACTACCTGCGCCCGGCCGAGCCGCGCAAGGCGGTCATCGCGCGCGCCGAGTGCTTCAAGATCGGCAAGAACGTCGCCTTCACGCGCGCGATCGCCTTCCACGAAGACGCGAGCGATCCGATCGCCTCCGCGGCCGGGACGTTCATGCTGGCGACCAAGGGGGACACGGTCATGCGGCGAGGCGGCGCGTGACCGCCGACGAGCTGCGCGCGCGGCTTGCCGAGGCCCGAGACGGCGGGGCGCCCGGGCGCTTCGTCGAGGCGATCCCCTTCGCGCGCTTCCTCGGCCTCTCGGTCGAGGCGCGCGGCGACGAGCTCGTCACCACGATGCGCTACGACCCGAAGCTCGTCGGCAACCCCAGCGTCCCGGCGCTGCACGGCGGGACGATGGGGGGCCTGCTCGAGTCGGCGGCGATCTTCGCGCTGCTGCTGGCCCCCGAGACCACGGGGATGCCGCGCATCATCAACATCACGGTCGACTACCTGCGCAGCGCGCGCCCCATCGACACGCACGCCGCCGCGGTGATCACCAAGCAGGGGCGGCGCGTGACCACCGTGCAGGCGCACGCCTGGCAGGAGGATCGTCAGAAGCCGGTCGCCTCGGCGCACCTGCATTTCCTGGTGCAAGAGGGGTGAGCAGCGGCCCCGATCCCCGGCCCTTTCGACCCCCGACCAAGGTCGGGGGGGTCGGGATCCCGCCCTGAGCGCGATCGTCGCTGTTACAGCCCCCATCCCCGCCCTTCCCCCGCACCGCGGGGGAAGGGCTGGGGATGGGGGCTGTTAGAACGCGACCACTCGCTCAGCAGGAGAACCACACCCGGTCGGGGTCTCGATGGGAAAGCCCACTTCGTGGGCTCCACGGGTGTTTCGAGCGGACATTCGTCCGATCGAAGAGCCCCGCAGGGGCTTCACGACCGAGACCCCGGTTTCAACCGGGGGTCGAAGACGAGCGACGGCATCGGCCTGGACGTCGGGCCCCCTCGCCGTAGAGTTCCCGCCGCCCGATGCCCCGCCCCGCGAAATCGAGCTCGCTGCGCGAGAAGGTCCGACGCCGACGCGCGAGCGAGCTCGGCGCGATCCCGTCGGCGGGGGGCTTCACCACCGCGCTGCTCTACCCGTCGCCCTACCGCGTCGGCATGTCGTCGCTCGGCTACCAGCGCGTCTACCGCCTGCTGCAAGAGACGCCCGGGCTCGGCTGCGAGCGCGCCTTCCTCGACGACGACGCCGAGGCCGCCGAGGGCGCCTACCTCGCGAGGCCGCCGCTCACCTACGAGTCGCTGCGCCCGCTCTCCGACTTCCCCGTCATCGCGGTGAGCGTCGCCTCAGAGCTCGAGAACG
>JAJXTK010000069.1 GCA_021783935.1 Myxococcales bacterium
TCGCCCATCGCCCGCGGCGACCGCGCGATCCTCGGCGTCTTGATCGCGCTCTCGCTCGCGACGCTGGTCGCCATCGGCGCCGACGGGCGCAGGCGGGCGCTCGACCTGCTCTCGGGGGGCGACTCGCGCTCCTTCGCGCTGGTCGTCTCCGCGCTCGCGGCGGCGCTCACCTGGAAGATGGTCAAGGGGAGCGTCGGCGATCGCGGCTACTCGATCGACGGGGCCGTGTACGTCATGCAGGCGCGCGCGCTCTCGCATGGCCACTTCGGCGCCGCGCTGCGCACGCCGTTCCAGGCCTTCGGCGCGCGCTTCCTCTTCGAAGGGCCCGACCACCGGCTCTACGGCGTCTTTCCCCCTGGTTGGCCGCTCTTCCTCGTGCCGTTCGCGAAGCTCGGCGTGCTGCGCTTGCAGGGGCCGATCCTCGCGTTCGCGCTCTCGATGGCGCAGTGGTGGCTCGCGCGCGAGGTGGTCCGCACCGCCCCGAGCGCCTCGAGCCGCCACGACGAGCTCGCCGTCCGCCTTGGCTTGGTCGTCGCGCTGCTCGGCTTCCCGCGCACCGTGCTGACCGCCGACGCGATGTCGCACGCCTTCGTCGCGCTCTTGGTGACGCTCGCGATCACGCTCACCATCCGCATGATCCGCGAGGGGCAGGGGCTCGGCGCCCGCGCCTCCGCCCTCGGCGCCCTCGGCGTCGGCGTCGCGATCGGCTGGGCGTTCTCGGCGCGGCTGCTCGACGGGCTGATGCTCGGCCTCGCCCTCGGGGTCACGCTGCTCATCGCGGCCTCCAAAGGGCGGGTGCGCAAGAGCGCGCTCGCGATCGCGCTCGTCGCGGCGCTGCCGTTCGCGGGGCTCGTCCTCGCCGCGCAGAAGGCCGCCACCGGCGACGCGCTCACCCCCACGCAGGAGGCCTACTTCGTGCGATCGGACTGGCCGCCTTCGTGCCATCGCCTCGGCTTCGGCGACGACGTCGGCTGCTGGGTCGAGCACATGGAGGTGCGCGAGACGATGCCGAACGGCTACCACCTGAAGGAGGCCGTCCGGGTCACGCGTGAGCGCGCGTCGCAGTTCGCGATCGACACGTTCGGCGAGGCGCTGATCGCGCTGCTCGTCTTCGCCGTCGTCGCGATGCGCCCCTCGCTCGTGCACTCCGCGCTCGCGAGCTTCGTGCTCCTCTTCATCGTCGGCTACGGGCTCTTCTACTACGGCAACGCGCCGAGGTACGGCGCGCGGCACATCTTCCCGGTGCTGCCGGCGACGCTCGTGCTCTATGCGCGCGGCCTGCTCTCGCCGATCGGCGCCGCGACGCGGCTGGCGCTGGCGCGGCTCGCGCTGGCGAGCGCCGCCTTGCCGGCGATCGTCGTGACCCAGGCGCGCCGCTTCGACGACGACTGGCCGAACTCGCGCGCGACCTACGCGCGCAAGTCCGATCTTCGCCGCGTGCTCGACGCGCAGCACATCGACGAGGGCATCCTGCGCTCGCCCGACGGCAACGCGGTGCTCGCGGCCTACGACCCCGTCGCCGACGGACCCGAGCGGATCATCGTCGCCGACGACTTCAGCGGCACCGCCGAGGTGCGGCGCAGCCGGCCCGAGCTGCCGACGATCCTCGCCCTGAGCGACGAGCGCGTCGGGCGCTACGGCCGGCAACCCCCGCTCTCCAAGGACTTCGTCCTCGAGCTCGAGCGCGAGTGGCCGTCGTTCCTGCGCCCCTCGGGCGTCGGCGCCAAGACTGTGACGCTCGCCGACGTGCACGGCGTCAGCGGCCAGCGCGTGCTCCGGCTCTTCGCGGCCGCGCCCGGGGGCGTGCTCGCCATGCCCTTCGAGGTCGCCGTCCCCGGCAAGTACGCCTTCCGCGTCGATGGGCTCAGCGGGCCCGATCACGGCGACTGGGACCTCGCGATCGACGGCGTCGATCTGCCGACTTATCACGGCTACGCGCCGACGCCGGGGCTCGTGAAGGGGGCGCGCGGCCCGGCGATCTTCATGGACCGCGCGCGCCACGTGCTCGTCGCGAAGCTCGCCGGCAAGGCGGCCGAGAGCACCGGGATCGTCGCGGAGCTCGACGTGCTCGTCGGCGTCCCCGCGCCCTGAGGCCGCGCGCGCGAGGCGCGTGGTAAGGTGCCTCGACGATGCCGCCGCCGAGCCTCGCCGACGCCGCGCGGATTGTCGCCGACGTCGCGGTCTATCGGGTCAAGAAGCGCGAGGCGGGCAACCTGGTGACGAGCATCACCATGGCGGCCGCGCTCGGCCTGCCGCGTCGCGACGTCGCGCATCGCCTCGCCTTCGGCGTCGCGCTCAACCTCTTCGCCTACCTGTTGAACGACTGCTTCGACGTCGATCTCGACGTGAAGGCCGAGGGGCGCGATCGGCCGCGCACGCGCTTCCTCGCCGATCACCTCGCCTCGGGCTGGCTCGGCGTCGCGCTGGTCGGCGCGGCGTGCCTCGCCATCGGCGCGACGCACGGCGCGGGCCTCGTGCTCGTCTTCTTCGCCAACCTCGTGATCCTCGTCGCCTACTCGCGGTGGCTCAAGCGCACGGCCATCGGAGATCTCGCGGCGATGGCGGCGTGGGGGGTGAGCATGGCGCTGGTGGGCACGCCGCTCGACTCGCACGACGGGCTGCGCCTGGTGGGGCTGCTCGGCCTGCTGTGCGTGGTGACCGAGGGCCTCCAGGTCCTGCGCGACGAGCCGACCGATCGCCGCGCCGGCGTGCGCACCACGGCGGTCGTGCTCGGCGTCCCGGCCACCGCCGCGATCACGCGCGCGATGATGGCGGTGTCCGCGGTCTACGCCTCGCTGTTTCTGCACCGCTACCTCGGGCTCGCCTTCTTGCTCGGCCTCTTGCCGCCGCTGACCACGGAGACCGCCGAGCGCTCGTGGGATCGGCTGCGCGCGCTGTTCGGCCTCGCGTGGCTCGGCATCCTCGCGCACCGCGTGCTCGCGGGGCACCTCTACCCGCTCTTCGGCTGACGGCGCGCGATGACCACCCACGCCAGGCTCCGTGTAGCGACGCTGCTCGCGTTCGCCGTGCACCTCGCGGTGATGCTGTACATGTCGCCCCCCTCGGTCATCCTCGGCGACGCGCCGCTGTTCCAGCCCGACTGGTCGACGCACTACGAGCAGTGCAGGCGGGCCGTGGAGGCCTTCGAGGCGCACGGGCGCATGTGGAGCTGGGACCCGCACCTGCTCGCGGGGCAGATCTCGGGGGCGATCTTCGACGCCGACAACAAGCTCTTCGAGCTCTGGTGCGTGCTGCTCGTGCGCCTCGGCGTCCCCTTCGATCGCGCCTTCAACCTCTTCGCGTGGTTCGGCTCCGTGCTGGTCTTCCCCGCCGTGTGGGCGTCGGCGCGGCTCTTCGGCGTCGCGCCGCGCGGCGCGCTGCTCGGCGCCTCGCTCGCCTCGCTCGTCTGGTGGTTCGACGGCTTCGCGCACTGGATGTGGTTTCTCGGGATGATCTGCTGGGCGGCGGCGAGCTACCTCTACCTGCTGCCGCTCGGGCTGTTCGTCGCCTACGTGCGCGAGCGGCGCCCGTGGCAGGTCGCGGCGCTCGCCCCGGCGCTCGCGCTCATCCACACGCTGCACCCCTACTCGTTCCTGGTGCTCGCGACGCCGATGCTCGTCGTCTACGTGCGCGCGCGCGGCTCGCTCTCGCGCGGGCAGCACGCGGCGATCCTCGGCGCTGCGGCGTTCACGATCGTCGCGAACCTCTGGTGGCTCGGCCCCGCGCTGCGCTTCTGGCACTACATCCTCGACAGCGGCTACTACCTCGACGCGACGCCCGACTACCTGCTCTGGGACTGGCTCGGGCTGCTCAAGGCGCCCTGGACCTCCGGCTTCATCGCCAACCGCACGGGCTTCCGCTACCTCGCGATGGCGCTCGGCCTGATCGCGCTCGTCGGGCTGCGCCGGCGCCGCGACGCTCGCTTCGCGTGGGCGTGGCCGGCGGTCGCCTCGACCGGCTTCATCGCGTACGTGGGCGGCGTCACGCCCATGCTCCGTCAGGTGCAGCCGTACCGCTTCCTGCTGCCGGCGGTCATGCTGCTCGCGGTGCTCGGCGGCGCCGCGCTCGACGAGCTGCTCGGGCCGCTCGCCGAGCTCGCACGCGATCGACAGCGGCGCCCCGTCGCGGCGGCGGGGCTCGTCTTGGTGCTCGTCGGCGCTCCGCGCTTGTTGCGCGACGTGCTGTACTTCGTGCCCGACCTCATCCCCCGCTTGAAGAAGCCGCTGGTGCTGCCGCCGCCCGACGTGAACGGGCCGATCGAATTCGGCACGCTGCGCTGGCCCGATCCCCTGTCGTACCGCCACGCCCCCGACGCGCACGAGGCCGCCATCTCGGCGCGCGTGCGGCAGCTCGACGACGGCAGCGGCCGCTTCCTCGTGCAGTGGCCGGCGACCGGCGAGCAGCTCGCAGGGCGCACCGACGCGCAGATCCTCGGCGGCTTCCGCGAGATCAACCTCGCGCACTCCGACGCCAACTTCTTCCGCACGCACGATGAGCTGGCGCCGATCGATCCCGCCGCGTTCGGCGCCTACCTCGAGCGCTACAACGTGCGGTGGGTCCTGCTGCTCAACCGGCACCCCGAGCTCGAGGCGCGGCGAGATCTGCTCGAGCCGACGGCCGGCGTCCCGGGCGCAGGGCGCTGGTTCCGCACGAAGGTGCGCGAGGGGTGGATCGTCGGCGGCGGCCCCGGCACGGTGCGCGCAGCGAGCGACGAGCTCGAGGTTCGAGGCACCCGCGGCGGGAGCCTCGTGCTCAAGTACCACTGGCTCGAGACGCTCCGGTGCACGCCGGGCTGCACGATCCGGCGCGTCGCCGTCGACGGCGACCGCGTCGGCTTCATCGGCGTCGACTCCGCCCCTGCCGATTTCGACGTCGTCAACGCGCCGTGAGCCGCGGCGGGCGCGGGGCCCGCCTCGCGGCCCCGAGCGCGGCGCACGGACGAGCTCGCGCACGCATCGTCGCGACGCCGCGCGCCCGGCGCCCGTGTACGCTGCGCGCGCCTGATCCACCGTGGGATCGGCGGGAGCGAGACTCATGTCCGGCGCATCGACCCAGCACGCCTCGGCCCCGCGCTTCGCGCTCGAGACGCCCTTCGAAGGGCTCGAGCCCGCGCGCATGTGGCGCTACTTCAACGACCTGACGCACATCCCCCGCGAGACCGGGAACGAGGCGGGCGTGCGCGCGTACGTCCGCGCGTACGCGGCGGCGCGCGGCTACGCCTGCGAGGAGAACGAGATCGGCGACCTGCTCCTGCGCGTGCGCCCCGAGGCGACGGGGCCGTGCGTCGCGCTGCAGGCGCACATGGACATGGTCTGCGTCTCGCGCGACGGCGCCCCGTTCGACTTCGCGAGCGAGCCCATCCGGGTGCGGCGCGACGGCGACTTCATCGGCGCCGTGGCGACCTCGCTCGGCGCCGACAACGGCATCGGCGTCGCCTACGCCCTCGCGCTCGCCGAGGAGACGAGCGGCCCCATCGAGGTGCTGCTCACCGTCGACGAGGAGAAGGGGTTCACGGGCGTCGAGGGGGTCGCGCCGGGGTGGCTCCGCGCCGATCGACTCATCAACATCGACTCCGAAGAGGAGGGGTACCTCACGATCGCCTCGGCCGGAGGGCGCGACTTCTCGGCGCGTCTGCCCGGCGCGCGTCGGGCCGCGACGAGCCCGCTCACGGCGCTCGAGGTCGTCATCGAGGGGCTCAAGGGGGGGCACTCGGGCGTCGAGATCCATCGCGGGCGCACCAACGCGCTGAAGGTCGCCGCGAAGGTCGTCGTCGAGGTGCAGCGGCGCGGCGGCGCGATCTACGCGCTCGCGGGCGGCACGGCGCCGAACGTGATCCCCTCCTCGGCGCGCGTCGTCGTGGGCCTCGCGCCGGACGCGCTCGAGCCCTTCCGCGCGCGCCTCGCCGCCCTCCAGCGCGAGCTCGTCACCGAGGAAGATCCGGGGCTGCGCCTCGTCGCCGCCGCGGCCACCCCGGCCGCCGCTCCGCTCACGCCTCCGGTCGTCGACACGCTCGTGAGGCTGCTCGAGGGGGTGCCGAGCGGCGTGCTCGTCCCCTCGCGCCTCGATCCGGCGCAGCCCTTCGTGTCGAACAACCTCGCGATCGCGAGGGAGCTGCCGACCGGCGCCTTCGAGGTCGTGTGGATGAGCCGCTCGCCCGCCGACGGCGAGCTCGAGAAGCTGCTCGGCCGCTACCGCGCGCTCACCACCGAGCTCGGCATCGAGCTCGCCGCCGGCAAGAGCGTGCGCGGCTGGGCCCCCGACTACGACTCGAAGCTGCTCGCGCGCTTTCGCGAGACCTACCGCGCCCGCTACGGCAAGGAGGCGAAGGTGCTCGAGATCCACGCCGGGCTCGAGTGCGGCGCGCTCAAGGCGAAGTACCCGCGCATGGACGCCATCAGCGTCGGCCCCGACATCACGGGCGTGCACGGCCCCGACGAGCGGGTCTCGATCTCCTCGGCCCAGCGCACCTACGACCTGGTGCGCGCCGTGATCGACGCGATCCACGCCGAGGGGTGATCGCCCCCCGCGGCCGAGCCGCGCCGTCACGACGCGCCCTTGATGCACGCACGAACAGCGTGTGGTCACGGGTGCGCCCGACGCGAGGTGCGAGCTGGGCGCGCTGTTCGACGCGCCGAGCGGCGTATGATTCGGGCTGGGCGGGGAGCTCGAGGTCGCATGCGCCAGCCGATGAAGTTGACGATCTGTCCGCTGCTCCTGATGTCGACCCTGACGCTCGGCTGCGGTTCCGGCGCCAGCTCCGCGAGCGGCGACGAGACGACCGACGCCGCGACGGACACGGCCGCCGACGCGAGCCCCCCCGACACGGGCGTCGACACGGCGGCGCCCGACGTCGGCACCGTCGCGCGCGTGCTGCATCCGACCCACGCGCTCGAGGACACCAGCAACAACCCGTCGATCCCGGCGAACCTGCCGCCGTACGTGAGCGGCGGCTACGGCGACTTCGAGTGGCTCCCCGGCGAGCCGCACACCGCGCGCACGCTCGATGGCAGCGCGGTGCCGGCGTGGGGCGCGAACCCGAAGATGCTCCTTCGCTTCGTGCACCTCTCCGACCTGCAGGTCGCCGACGACGAGTCGCCCGCACGCGTCGCCGACACCGACAGCAAGGGGCAGACGAACGCCGCGCTGCGCCCCCAGGACGCGTACATGTGCCAGCTGCTCAACGCGGCGGTGCGAACGATCGACGGCCTGAACAAGCTCGTGCCGATCCAGTTCGTCGTCCTCGGCGGCGACAACGTCGACAGCGCGCAGAACAACGAGCTCGACTGGGTGCTCGGCATCCTGAACGGCGGGCACTCGGTGCAGTGCGACTCGGGCGTCCACGACGACCTCGTCCCGGGCCCGGGCAACGATCCGAAGGACCCCTTCGATCCGCCGGGGCTCGACATGCCGTGGTGGTGGGTCTCCGGCAACCACGACGAGCTCGTGCAAGGCAACCTGATGGTCGGCGGCACGCTCGCCGCGGCGTCGCCCGCGACCGGCACCTTCAGCACCCTCGGCACCCGGTCGTACGCCAACGCGCAGCACCTCGGCCTCATCGTGCACACGGGGATCGTCGCCGACGCGCGCCGGGAGCAGATGCACACGACGACGCTCATGTCGCGCATCGCCGCCATGGGCGACGGCCACGGCATCGGCGCGGCGCAGGTGACGCGCGGCAAGGGCTACTACCACTTCGACGTCGACGGCACGCCGCTGCGCTTCGTCGTGCTCGACTCCGCGGCCGACACCGGCGGCGCCGGCGGCATCATCCACCGCGCGGACGTGGATCAGTTCGTCAAGCCCGCGCTCGACGAGGCCAAGGCCCTGGGCAAGTCGGTCATCCTCGTCTCGCACCACGCCGTGAGCACGTTGACCAGCGACGGCGGCACGTTCGGCTCGACCCAGAGCGACGCGATGCTCGCCGACGACTGGAAGTCGTTCGTCGGCGCCTACGGCAACGTGCTCTTCAGCATGGTCGGCCACAACCACGCCCACGACGTGAACCAGATCCAGCCGACCACGGGCGCGCCGTGGTGGGAGGTCATGACCGCCTCGATCGCCGACTTCCCCCACCAGTTCCGGCTGATCGAGATCTGGGACGGCGACAACGGCTGGCTGATGCTGCGCGCCACCGTCGTCGACCTCGACATGGACGGCGACGCGTTCGGCACCGAGGCGCGCAAGCTCGGGATCATCGACTACACGACCGGCTGGTCGGCGCTGCGAGAGCCGGGGCCGCCGACCAAGCGCAACGTGGAGCTGTGGGCGAGGAAGCCCTGAGCGGGAGAAGCGCCGTGAACGCACGAATCCTCCTCTTTTCTGCCCTCTTCGCGCTCGTCCCGTTTGGCGTCGGCTGCGGCGGCGGCTCCCCGGCCGACACCGCGCTCGCCGACGCAGAGCTCGACGCCTCGAGCGACGCCGACGCCGACCTCGCCGATGGGAACGACGCCTCCGACGCCGGCTTCGACGCGGCCAATCCGGCCCTCTGCGACTACCCGGCGAGCTGCCCGGCCGGCGCACGCTACCTCGGCGCCATCAGCGGCGACGAGGCGCCCAAGGGGAACGAGATCACCACCGACGGCTACTCGTCCGAGTGGCTCGTGCTCGACGTGAACGAGACCAACAAAAGCGCGCTCAGCTCCCCCCCGTTGATGATCGAGGTCACGCTCACGAACCCGCCTGGCGAGAACTTCGATCTCTACGTCTACGTGCCGAGCACCGGCGGGACCGTCGAGTGCACCAACCCGACCGCGAGCTCGACCAACGCCGGCGATCAACCGGACGAGGTGCGCACGCAGTGGCCCGACACCTGGAGCGACGACTCGCGCAAGGTCACCATCGAGGTGCGCCACGTCGCCAACGGCTGCAGCAAGGACGCGCGCTGGACGCTCTTCGTGCGCGGCGGCCCGACGTCGTAGCAGGCCGTCGAGTTTCTCCGGAGCTGCCCGATCCTCTCCCGCGTGAACCCAAAACGCTCCGCGCGATCGACACGGCCTGCTGTCGGTCACAGTTTCCGCAGGCCGTTTCTCAACGGCCTGCTAGCCCCGGCCGCGCGGTGGACCGGCGCCGCGGCTACTCGCCGAAGGTGCGGTCGACCTCCGCGCCGTTCTGCAGCTCGGATCCGCTGGTCTGCGGCTGGAGCATGAACGGGCGCACGAGGTAGAGCTGCAGGTCGGCGCCGGCCGGTAGCTCGACCGGGATCGAGCGCGCCGGGGGCCCACCGCCGAACGGCAGGGCGCTGCCCCCCTCCGGCGTGCGCGGATAGACCTCCGCCGAGATCGCCTCGGCGCCGCCAGCCTCGGCCGCGGCGACGCGGGCCGACTCGATCCGCATCACTTGTGCGCGCACCGGGTGCACGCGCCGGTCGAGCACGATGCCGTCGAACTGCAGGACGACGCGGTTGAGCCCCACGTGATCGACGGCGATCACGTGCCCGACGAGCCGCGTCCCCGGCGGGGCGACCACGCGCCCGTCGGTCGCGAGGAGCGGCTCGACGAGGTGCGCGGTGATCGTCTGCCCTCTGCGCGCGCGCTCCGAAGACAGCGGAAGATCGAGGCGCGCGTGGAAGGTCACCCCGGAGGGGACGGTGGCGAGCCGTAGGCTCTCGTCGACCGAAGCCGAGGCGGGAGCCGGAGAGACTTGCGTCTTCGCGCAGCCGAGTGCCAGCGAGCACGCCACGGCCGTGAGCGCGACGGACGAGTGGGCGAGATGCAGCCGCATGCCCGCGCAGCAGCGACGCGCATGCCAGCGCGAGAGGCTCGCGGCAGCGTCGAGCCGATCGCTCAGGCCGGAGCGAGCGCGAGGAAGTACTGGTAGGGGAGGAACGTCTGCTCGTCGACCACGCGCAGCCCCGCGCCCGCGGCGATCTCGAGGAACCGCTCGCGCGCGATCTTGTGATCCGGGGGGGGACCGACCGGCAGCTCGCCGTCGTGGAAGTCGACGTTCACGATCACGCCGCCGGGACGCAGCCGCCCCCCGAGGGCCCGCAGGTACGCGCCGCCCGCCTCGAAGTGGTGGAACGCGTTGACCATCAGCACGCGATCGACCGGCTCGGGCGGCAGGCCGGCGCCGTCGTGCGCGAGCAGCGCGTGCACGTTGCCGACGCCTGCGTGCGCGAGCCGCGCGCGCAGCACCTCGATCATGCGCGGCTCGGCCTCGATGGCGAAGACCTTCCCCTCGGGGCCGACCGCGCGCGCGAGGCGCACGGTGAAGTAGCCCGGCCCCGCGCCGACGTCGCACACGAGCCCGCCGCGCGTGAGCCCGAGCGCCTCTACGACCTCGTCGGGACGCTGCCACTCCGAGCGCTCGGGGCTCTCGAGCCGCGCGAGGTACTCCGCGAGGTCCTCGGGGTTGCCGAGCGCGTCGCGCCCGTGCCCGTGCCCGTGCCCGTGTTCGTGATGCCCCATTCTTGTCACCCTTGGTCGCGAGCCCTCGTCCATCCGATCATGGCGAGGCCCTGCCCACGATGGCGGCGACCGTCGCCTCGTCGATCCCGCCGGTGTCGGCGGTGGCCTCGCGCAGCGCGCGGACCACCGAGGCGTAGGCGCCGCCGAAGCGCCCGCACTCGGTGCACGCCGAGACGTGCGCGCGCACGGCGGCGCGCGCATCCGGCGCGAGCGTGTCGTCGAGGAAGTCGCCGAGGCGCGCGAGCACCTCGCTGCAGGAAAGCCCGGCGATGATCCGTTCAGCCGCCATCGTCTCCTCCGCTCTCGCGCGACGTCTCGCGCGACGTCTCGCGCAGTGCCGTCATCAGGCGCAGCCGCGCGCGGTGCAGGCGGCTCTTCATCGCGGGGACCTCGAGCCCGAGCACCTCCGCTGCCTCCTCGCCCGAGAGCCCCTCGACGTCGCGCAACACGAGCACCTCACGCTCCTCCGGCGACAGGCGCGAGAGCGCGAGCCGCACCGCCTCGCGCTCCTCCGCCCGCTCGGCGAGGCGCTCGGGATCGCGCCCGAACCCCGCGGCGAGGCCGAGCTCGAGGAGCGGCACCGCCTCGACCTCGCGCCGCTTCTCGGCGGCGCGGTGATGGAAGGCGCGATGGCGCGCGAGCGTGAAGAGCCACCCGCGCACCGAGCCATCTGCGCGGAAGCCCGCGGCGCCGCGGTAGGCGTCGAGCATCGCCTCCTGCAAGACGTCGTCGGCGGCGACCTCGCCCGTCAGCGCGCGGGCGAAGCGACGCAGCGCCGGCCCGTGCCGCCGCACGAGCACCGAGAACGCCTGGCGATCGCCGCGCGCGATCCGCTGGATCAGCTCGACGTCGCCGGCTTGTCCGGAGTCTTGCACGTGGAGAACCCGAACACAGTGTACAGCGGGCAGCTGCCGATGAGCCCCGTGGTGAGCGGCACCAGGCCGATGAGCCCCCACAGCGCCTTGGGGCCCACGAAGACCATCGAGAGCAGGGCCAGGCCGACGAGGACGCGGAGGACGCGCTCGATCGTGTGCTCGTTGGTCGGGAGAAGCTTGGACATGGAACGCTCACCTCTGCGGGCTGGGTTCGTTCGGCCCGCGCACGAGAAGAGTCGCGACGAGCGCAAAAGGATTCTCCGGCGAGCCGGGCCGTAGCGCCGACGAAACACCGAGCCGCGCGCGCGAGCTCGAGGCTCCGTCGAGGCGCGCCGGCGAACCGACCGACGCGCACGCGGCTCGAACGACGACGCATGCACGACACCGTTGCGCACGAGCCCGCCATCCGCCTCGCCGCATTCCTCGGGGTCTTCGCGCTGTTGGCGGCGTGGGAGGTGGCCGCGCCGCGGCGCGTGCGTACGCTCGGGAGGCGCGACCGCTGGCCCGCGAACCTCGGCGTGGTGGCGCTCAACGCCGTCGCCGTTCGGCTGCTCTTCCCCGCCGCGGCGGCGGGCGCGGCCGTGGCGGCCGAGCGCCACGGCTGGGGGCTGCTCAACGCCGTGGCCGTGCCGCGCGGGCTCGCGATCGTGGCCAGCGTCGTGGCCCTCGATCTCGTCGTGTACGCGCAACACTGGCTCTTCCACCGCGTGCCGCTCCTCTGGCGCCTGCACCGCGTCCACCACGCCGACGTCGACTTCGACGTCTCGACCGGCCTGCGCTTCCATCCGATGGAGATCGTCGCCTCGATGCTCGTGAAGATGGCCGCCCTCGTGGCCCTCGGCGCGCCGCCCGCGGCCGCGCTCGCGTTCGAGGTCGTGCTCAACGCCTCGTCGATGTTCGAGCACGCGAACGTGCGCCTCGCGCCCGGCGTCGATCGACTGCTGCGCGCGCTGGTCGTGACCCCCGACATGCACCGCGTCCACCACTCGACCGAGCCCCGCGAGACGCACTCGAACTTCGGCTTCAACGTGTCGCTCTGGGACCGGCTCTTCGGCACCTACCGCGCCGAGCCTCTCGCGGGGCACGACGCGATGCGCATCGGGCTGCCGATCTTCCGCGACCGCCGCGAGGCGCGCCTCGATCGCCTGCTCAGCCAGCCGTTCCGCGAGGGTTGAGGGCTCTCCCTCGAGCGTTCACCCGCGCTCGATCTCCCCGCCGGCGACCTCCCACGACAGGAAGCCCCCGTCGAGGAAGCCGACCGGGAAGCCCTGCTCCGCCATCTTCTCGGCGAGCTCCTTGGTGTCGACCCCCGAGCGGCAGTAGATCACGGGCGCTCGGCCCGTCGCCATCGCCTCCATGATCTTGTCGGGCACCTCGGCGAGCGGGATGTGCATCGCGCCGGGGATGTGCGCGCGCGCGAACGACGCGGCGTCGCGCGTGTCGACGGGGACCGCCCGCTGCGTCTTCAGGAGCTTCATGAGCTCCTCGACGCGCAGCGCCGACTCCGAGCGCGCCAAGAACGGCTCGATCATCTGCCGCATCTGCGCGCGGCGGATCGCGCCGGGCTGCCCCGCGACGACGCGCCCTTGGTGCACGACGATGAAGGTCGGCACGCTCTTGATCTGGAACTCCTGCGCGAGCATCGGCGACTTGTCGACGTCGATCTTGAAGACGCGCGCCTTGCCTTCGAGCTCTTGCTTGAGCCCCGTGAGCTCGGGCTCGACCTGCTTGCAGGGGGCGCACCACGCCGCCGAGAACTCGATGAGGACGGGGAGCTCCGAGGCGAGCACGTCGCGCTCGAAGCTCTCTTCGGTCACGTAACTGAGGTGTGCGGGCGAGCTGGTGTTCAACGTCGGGGCTCCGGGAGTGTCGCGTAGGATGTCGAGGTAGACATGCGGAGCGCCGTCGACAAGGGCCCCGCGCTCAGCCGCCGCGCAGCCGGGGATCGGCGGCGTCGCGCATCGCGTCTCCCAGCAGCGACGCGGAGAACGCGGCGAGCGCGACGAACAGCGCAGGAAAGGCCACGAGCCACCACGCCGAGGGGGCGGCGCGCAGCCCCCCCATGAGCGCGCCCCACGCGAGCGGGTGCACCCGTCCGACCCCGAGCGCCTGGATCGCCGTCTCGATGGCGACGGCCGCCGTGAAGGCGAACGGCACCAGCGCGCCGACGGGCACGAGGCCGAGGGGCAGCACGTGGAAGGCGAACACGCGCCCCGGCCCCGCACCGAGCGCCCGCGCGGCGAGCACGTGATCGAGCGCTGCCGTGCGCAGCACCTCCGCGCGCACCGCGAGGGCGACCTCGCTCGAGCGGCTCAGGGCGATCGCGACGATGAGCGTGCCGAAGCCGGCGCGCGGCACGATCGCCTCGACGATCAGCACCACCACCAGCGCGGGGAGCGCCTGCACGGTCTCGATGGTGCGGTGCACGAACGCGTCGGAGGCGCCGCGCAGGTAGCCCGAGAGCGCGCCGAGCGCCACGCCGAGCGTGCCCGCGCCGAACGCGGCGAGCGCGCCGCCGCCGAGCGTGGGCCAGGCGCCGCGCACGACGGCCCCGAGCACGTCGCGGCCGCTCGCGTCGGTGCCGAAGAGGTGCGCGAGCGACGGCGCGCGCAGGGCCTCCTCGGCGTGGCCGAGGGGCGGCGGCAGGAGCAGCCCCACCATCGTGAGCGCGACGAGCAGCGCGAGGACGAGCGTTCCGGCGCGCGCGCGCCGATCGCCTTGCAGCGCCGACCACCACGCCGACGCCGCCATGCGCGCCGGATCGCGGAGGGCGGCGACCGTGGTGCCGCGGACCACCTCGGCGCGGTGCGCGATGCGCTCGACGACCGACGGCGGCGGCCGCCGTGCCGGCGCGGCGGGGCGAAGCGTGGGGGCTCGATCGTCGGACATCGATCGCGCGCCCCTCACTCGTCCACGCGCGCGATCGCGAGCGAGCGGCGCACGCGCGGATCGAGCGCCGCCGTGACCACGTCGGCGAGCACCAAGAGCCCGGCGACCGACGCGCCGACGATGAGCGTCAGCGCCATGAGCCAGGGGAGATCGCGCGCGACGACGGCCGAGATCGCGGCTTGCCCGAGCCCCGAGAGCCCGAGCATCGCCTCGGCGATCAGCGAGGCCGCGAACACCGTCGGCACCAGCACCGCGGCCTGCGCCACGATCGGCACGAGCGCCACGCGCCCGACGTGCCGCAGGTGCAGGGCGAGCGGGTGCACGCCGAGCGCGCGCGCCGTGGCGACGAACGGCTGCGAGAGGACCTCGAGGAAGGCGGCGCGCGTCGAGCGCGCGAGCGGCGAGGCGGCCGCGAGCGCCAGCGCCAGCGGCAGCGCCGTGCCCGCGCCGATCGCCGACGGGAGCGCCACGCGCGCGAGGGCGATCGCGAGCGCGAAGACCGGGAGCGCCTGCGCCACGATCGCGCCGACCGACGCGAGCAGATCGAGCGACCGACGACGCCGCGTCGCCGCCAGCACGCCGAGCGCGACGCCGAGCACCAGCGCGAGCGCCGCCGCCGCCGCGGTGCGGGCCAGCG
>JAJXTK010000696.1 GCA_021783935.1 Myxococcales bacterium
CCCGGCGTCGCGCGCGCGCCGGCGCTCGCCGGGCTGCTCATCGTCCGCGGCTCGGCGCCGCAGGACACGAACGTCTTCGTCGACGGCACGCTGGTGCCCATCGCCTACCACTTCGGCGGCCTCTCGTCGGTGATCCCGACCGAGCTGCTCGACCGGATCGACTTCTACCCAGGCAATTTCGGCCCCGACTACGGCCGCGTGATGGGCGGCATCGTCGACGTCGGCGTGCGCTCGCCGAAGAAGGACGGCTACGCGGGGCTGTTGCAGTTCGATCTCATCGACGGCCGCGTCGTCGTCGAGGGGCCGATCGACGACAAGACCCGCGTCGCGTTCGCGGCACGACGCTCGTGGGTCGACGCCTGGCTCGGCCCCGCGCTGCAGGCGACGGGCACCGGCGTGTCGACCGCGCCGGTCTACTACGACTACCAGGCGATCCTCGAACGCGACATCACCGACAAGGTCACCGCGCGCGCCTTCTTCTTCGGCTCCGACGATCGCCTGGCCATCACGCTCAACAGCCCTTCGCCGAGCGATCCCGCGCTCGGCGGCGACATCTCGTCGCACACCGGATTCTGGCGCGCGCAGGGGCGCATCGACTGGGTGCTCGGGCGCGACGTGAAATGGACGAACACCTTCGCGGGCGGCAAGGACTTCGTCGACTTCTCGCTCGGCGAGTTCTTCCTGAAGATCGACAGCGTGCCGCTAAGCTGGCGCAGCGACCTACGCGCCAAGGTGTCGGACCAGGCGACGCTGATCGTGGGCATCGACGAGCTGTGGACCGACTACGACGTCGGCCTGCGCACGCCGCCGCCGCCCGCGCCGGGGCAAGCCCCCTCGCCGTTCTTCGGCGCGCCGCTGAACGAGACGCACGAGCACGGCACGCTCAACCGCCCCGGCGCGTACGCGATGCTCGACTTGTCGCCGGTGAAGGGGCTCAGCCTGCTGCCGGGCGTGCGCGTCGACTACTCGCAAGACACGGCCGAGTGGGACGTGAGCCCGCGCCTCGCGTTCCGGGCAGACGTGCACCAGGACTACCCGCGAACGACGCTGAAGGGGGGAATCGGCGTCTTCTACCAGCCGCCCCAGCCGAACGAGAGCATTCCGCCATACGGCACCAGCGGGCTCGCCAACAACCGCACTACCCAGTACGACCTCGGCTTCGAGCAGGAGTTCGCCCGGCAGGTCGAGCTGTCGTTCGACGGCTTCTACAAGGACATGCGCGATCTGGTCGTGCAGCAGCTCGCGGCGACGACGACCTCGTCGGGCGTCTCCTACACGAACCTCGGCGCGGGGCGCGTCTACGGCGCGGAGGTCTTGTTGCGCTACAAGCCCGACGATCACTTCTTCGGCTGGCTCGCCTACACGCTGTCGCGCAGCGAGCGGCAGGACGCGCCCGATCAGGACTACCACCTCTTTCGCTTCGATCAGACCCACATCCTGACCGTCCTCGGCAGCTACCGACTCGGCCGAGGCTGGGAGGTCGGCCTGCGGTGGCGCTACGTGACGGGCAACCTCTACACGCCGTACCTCGGAGGCGTGATGGACTTCGACGCCGGCGCCTACGCCGCCGTGAGCTCCTACCCGCTCTTCACCGCGCGCGTGCCGGCCTTCCACCAGCTCGATCTGCGCGTCGACAAGCGCTGGGACTTCAAGGCCTGGAAGCTCGGCGTCTACCTCGACGTCGAGAACGTCTACGACCGGCAGAACCCCGAGGGGATCTCGTACAACTACAACTACTCGCAGCCGCAGACGATCTCCGGGCTCCCCATCCTCCCGATCCTCGGCATTCGAGGTGAGCTGTGAGCCCCCGTGTGCGCGTGCTCGTCGCCCTCGCCCTCGCGACGCTCGTGGGCTGCGGCGCCGACCTCGATCCGGCCTCGCGCATCACCACGCTGCGCGTGATGGCCGTGCGCGCCGACAAGCCCTACGCGAAGCCCGGCGACACGGTGAAGCTCGACGCGCTCTGGTACGACGGGCTCGACCCCACTCGCACGCAGCGATCGCGCCAGTGGGCGTGGACGACGTGCGTGAACCCGTCGAGCACCGACGTGCTCGGGTGCTTCGCCAAGATCGCCCAAGACGCCCAGCAAACGGGCAAGGCGCCGCAACTGGCGCTCGGTTCGGACCTCGACACCTACTCGTTCACGGTGCCCGCCGACGCGCTCTCGAGCCTGCCCGCGCCCTCGCGCGTCTACGCCGAGGTCGGCGTCGTGCTGGTCGTCTGCCCCGGCACGCTGCAGCTGCCCGACCCGTCGGTCGGCTTCCAGCTCGGCACCTTCCCGGTCCAGTGCATCGACGCGAGCGGCCGATCGCTCGGGCTCGATGAGTTCGTGGCGGGCTTGAAGCGAGTCTTCGTGCGCGCGAGCACCACCAACCAGAACCCGAAGATCGACTCGATCACCTGGGACGGCGCCGCGTGGGCCGCGAGCGACGTGAAGAGCGTCGCGGCGTGCGACACCACGGGCAACCGCTACGACCGCTGCAGCGCGTCGCTCACGCATCAGGTGGCCTTGAACGTCACCCCCGACAGCTTCGAGTCAGGCACCGACGAGTTCGGCAACGCGTACACCGAGCAGCTGATCACCCAGTACTACGCGACCGAGGGGATCTTCGAACACGACGTCAAGCTCGCCAGCGACCCGTCGACGGGCTGGGTGGCGCGCAAGAAGGCGAGCGGCGGCACGGTCCTGATGTGGCTCGTCGCCCGCGACGACCGCGGCGGCGTCACGTGGGACGAGCGGAAGATCGAGGTGCAGTGAGGCTCGAGCCTCACCGCGGCTTGAAGTCGAGCGGCCAGGTCACGATGCTGGCGGTCTTGAGGTCGTCGTTGCCCTTGGCGTCCTTGGCCACGGGGAACTTGAAGAACCGCACCGCGTTCAACACGCACTGCTGGAGGTCGGGGTCTTTCACCGTGGTCTGGTCGGCGACCTTCGAGACGGTGACGACCCTGGTGCCGACGACCTCGAACTTCAGCACCATGCGCCCGACGGCCGAGTCCCCCTTCCCGCGCAGCGACGCCTCGACCCAACACTGGCCGATCGGGAGGCGGTTGTTGGCGAACATGTTCTTCAGCTCGTCGTGGTCGATCTTCGCGCCGCTGGTGGTGCCGTCCTTCCCCTCGACGTCGATGCCGAGCGACAGCTCGACGGGGTAGCGGACCTCGGAGACGAGCTTCGGGTCGGGGTTCTTGTCGGTCCCCTTCGCGATCGGCATCTCGATCTTCTTGACGACCTCGGCGATGCACTTGTGCGCGTCGGCGAGCTTCATCGTGGAGGCCGCGAGATCGGTGCCCGCTTCGAGGATCTTCCCGCCGCGCGACTT
>JAJXTK010000697.1 GCA_021783935.1 Myxococcales bacterium
CATCATGGTGCCGCCGTCGGCGACGGTGGCCGCGAGCAGCGCCCCGTGGAGCGGCGAGAGCGTCGAGTTGTAGAAGCCGGCCGCGGTGCGCGAGAAGCTCAGCGGGTCGGTCGGCACGTCGAGCTTCGACGGCTGCACGGCCACGTCGAACGGCAGCGCGGTGCCGTAGCCGAGGTTCATGCCGACGGTGTTGAGGTCCGAGACGGCGAGCCTTCGCTGGGCGAGCTTGCCGAAGATCGCGTTGATCGAGCGCCCCATCGCCTGCGAGAGCGTCGCGCAGTACTTGTCTTGCCTCGGATCGTCCTTGAGATCGCGGGGCTCGAGCTTCGAGTCGCCCCCGCCGTAGCAGACCTTGGTGTCGATCGGCACGCCGGCGATCTGCACGAGCGCGGAGCCGGTGACGATCTTGAACACGCTGGCCGACGGCGCGGTGGCCTCCGCGGCGAGGTCGTGCCCGCCGCCGCCGCGCGAGGCGTAGACGAGGACCTTGCCCGTCGACGGCTCGACCATCACGACCGCGGCCTCGGCGAGCTTGTGCCTGGCCATCAGCCGCGTGGCCGCGAGCTGCGACTTCGGGTCGAGGGTCAGCTTCGCGATGCGACCGCCGGCGACGGTCGACACGGCGCCGGCGTCGTCGACCGCGATCGCCTTCAGATCGAGCCCCGCGAGCGCGCTCGGCGGCTGGAAGGGCTTCACGCTCGGAACGACGGGCGCCTTGGGCGCGGCGATCGCCTCGGAGGAGCGCGCGACCACCGCGCTCGGCGCCGGGAGCACCACCGGCTCGCTCGCCTCGCCGCGCGACGCGTGCAGCGCCATGAGCGGCACGGCGGCGGCGACGACCAGCGCGCCGAGCGCAATCGAGGCCGAGCGACGCGGACGAGCCCTCACGGCCGACGCTCCGCGCTCGACCCACGCCTGCCCCTTGGGCACCGCGCGGCGCATCGACGCCGCGAGCGCGCCGACGCGCGCGCGCACGCGGTCGAGCCTCGCGCCTCGCACCGCCGGCTCTACGATCGACGGACCGGGGGTCGCCTCGACCGTCGTCGGGAACGGGCTCTTGTCGAGCGCATCGCCGAGCACGTCGTCGCGCGCAGGGTCCTGCGGCGCTTCGGCCTTGCCACCGTCGTGGGAGTGCGGGTCGTCACGCATCGCACCGCGGCGTACCGGACGAGGGGGCGCAGGGGCAACTTCTCAGTCTCGTCCGCACGGGCGAGCAACGCCGCCTGGCAGGCGGCCATTCCCTCAGTCGGTCCTCGCCGCCGAACCCTTCGTCGAACCCGTGGCCGAGCCCTTGGCCTCGGCGGTCACCTCGGGGGGCGGCAGGGGCGGCAGCTCCGAGTCGTCAGGCTTCACGGCGGGCGCGGGCGGCGGCGTGGACGGCCCCGACGCGGGCACGTACACGATGACGGCCTCGCCGCTCTTCAGCGCGTCGCCGCGAGGGCGACGGTTGATGCGCTCCATCGACGCGGCGGTCAGGCCGTAGCGCTTGCCGATCGCCTCGATCGTCTCGCCCTGCTTGGCGAGCACGGTGGCCCGGCGACGCCCCTTCCTCTCCTCTTCGAGCGCGTAGAACTCGTCGGAGCCGACGGCGACGATCTTGGCGCGCTGGTCCTCGAGCGCGACCACGCGCGTCAGGTCGAAGCCCTTGCGCACGAAGAGCTGCAGCGTCATCCCCTCTTGCAGCCGCGCGGTCGGCTCGATGGCGTTCCAGCTGCGCAGCTGATCGATCGAGACGCCGAACGCGTCGGCGATGTCGCGCGGCGTGTCGCCCACGAGCACGCGATAGAAGACGCGCTTGCGATCGGGGTAGGCGAACTCGGTCGGCGGCACGACCACGATCGGCCGCGGGTCGGCGGTGGAGCTCGCGACGAAGGGGGAGCTCGGCGTCGGGGCGGTGCCGGCCGGCAGCGCCGGGACGAGCAGCACCGTGCCGCCGCGCACCGCCTCGCCGTCGCGCAGGCCGTTGATCTCGACGAGCTTGGCCTTGCTCGTCTTGCGCGCGGTGGCGATCTGGTCGAGCGTCTCGCCGAAGCGCACCACGTAGCGCTCGAGCGAGCCCCCTTTGGGGCCGAGCTTCGCCGAGGCGTCCCGCACCGCCTGCGCCTTGCCCGCCGGCACGACGACCACGTACGTGCCGTCATCGGGGCCCGACGCGATCGGGGTGCGGCCGGCGCGCAGCTCGGGGTTGAGCCGCTCGAGCTCCTGCGTCGAGCAGCCGGCCGCGGCGGCGACGGCGCGCAGCTCGCTGCCGCCGGGCACCTCGACGTTCTCCCCTTTGAGCGAGGGCTCGAGCGCGAGGTCGGCGTAGCCGAAGGTCTGCGGGTTTCGGGCCACGACGGCGATCGCGATGATCTTGGGGACGTAGAGGGTCGTCTCCCACGGCAGCGCGTTCTCGAGCCGCGAGAGCTCCCAGTAGTCGTTGGTGTTGAAGCGCTTCACCACCGACAAGACGCCGCCGTACCCCATGTTGTAGGCGGCGATCGCGAGCTCCCACGAGCCGAAGCGGCGCTTCAGATCGCCGAGGAACGTCGCTGCGGCCTCGGTCGCGCGAATCGGCGACAGGCGCGCGTCGGCCCAGCGATCGATCGACAGTCCGTAGGACTTGCCGGTGTCGGGCATGAACTGCCAGAGCCCCGCCGCGCCCGCGGGCGAGCGCACCAGCGGATCGAAGCCGCTCTCGGCCATCGCGATCCACGCGAGATCCTCGGGCAGCCCCTTGGCGCGCAGCTCGGCCTGGATCAGCTCGCGATAGCGCCCCGAGCGCTTGTACCAAATCGTGAAGAGGCGCCGGCCGCGCGGGTCGTCCTTGAAGAACTCGAGGTACCTCACCACGCGCGCGTCCCAGCGCACGGGCAGATCGGGCATCTTCAGCCCGGACAGCCACGCGAGCGACTTGCCGCCGGTGGCGGGCAGCTCGGAGGACGGCGCGGGGGGCGAGGCGGGCGGCATCCCGGCGTTCGCCGCGAGGGCGAGCGGCCCCTTCGGCGGGGTCGGCAGCTCGGAGGGCCAGGCGGAGCGGGGGGCGGGGGCGGCGCCGACGAACAGATCGAGCTCCGCATCGCGCAGCGCGCGCAGCTCGTCCGACTCGGGACCGGCGGCGAGCTCGGCGACGCTCGGCCCGCCCGACACCGCGCGCTGGATCGCGGGGCTCGGGGTGACCAGCGGCCTCATGGGCGGCGTCGGGCCGGTCGAGGGCGCCTTGGCAGCCGAGCCGCTCGACGCGCCGGCGCTCGTCGCGGGCTTGGGCTGCGCGGACTTCGGCGCGGACGCGCTCGACTTCGTGGCGCCTCGCACCGAGACGGCGACGGCCGGCTTG
>JAJXTK010000698.1 GCA_021783935.1 Myxococcales bacterium
GATCGACGGCTCGTCCGCGAACATGGCGCGGAAGGCCTCCGTGGCCGTCGCCTCCCACGTGTAGTCGACCTCGTTGAGGAAGACGCGGCGGATCTCCTCGAGCCCCTCCTTCGTCTGATAGCGACGTCCGACCGGCGCGATCATCTGCTCCATCAGCGCGACGGTCTTCAGGTCGTTCTCGATCGCCACGTCGATGCCCGGGTACTGCACCTTCACCGCGACGCGATCGCCGCTGTGCAGGCGCGCGCGGTGCACCTGGCCGATCGAGGCCGCGGCGAAGGGCTCGCGCTCCCACTCGGCGAAGACCTCGTGAGGCGGCGCGCCGAGCTCGCTGGTGATCACCTTCTCGGCGGCGTCGGCCGACAGCGGCGGCGCCTTGGCCTGCAGCTTCTTGAGGACCTCCTGGAACTTCTCCTCGTAGCCGGGCGGCGCGAGGCCATCGATGTAGCTCGCCATCTGGCCGAGCTTCAGCGGCAGCCCCTTCATCTCGCCGAGCGTCTTGAGCATCGCCTCGGCCGTCTTGCGGGCCTCGACCATCACGCGCCCGCGCGCCTGCTCGAGCTCGTACTCGTCTTGCTCGCCCGACAGCCGCTTGCGCACGCCCGCCACGGCGAGCGACGCCGCCTTAGGCGCGAGCGAGCCGAGGCGGAAGATGCGACCGAGCCGCCCGGTCGGCGGCTTCGAGGGGCGCTTCTCCGGGGGATCTTGGCTCATGCGCGCGCCCCGCATCCTGCCCGAGGATCCGCGCGACGGCCATCGAGCGGTGTGCGATCACCTGCGCGAGGCGCCGGCGCTCTCCCGCCCGGTGGGGCCCTGGGCTACGGTCACCGAATGAGCGATCTCGGGCACGAAATGGGGGCAGTTTAGCGATCGGGGCCAGGCTCGCATCTGGGGCAGTAGTGCTACGGGCACTTGCTCGTCGGCGGCGCCGGCGCGGGCACCACGGTCGCGAGCGGCCGAATCGGCGCGAGGTCGAAGCCGAGGCCGATCGAGATGCCGTCGCACGTCTTGGTCGTGTCCTGCAGGTTCGGCGCGCCGATCACGACGTCGGGGAAGGTCTGCAGCTTCGCGATGAGGCCGTCGTAGAGACCGTTGCCAGGGCAGAGGCCGGCCTGCTCGGCGATGGGGCTCATCGCGGCGCCGACGTCGCTCGTGGAAATCGCGCCCGCGATCAGCGCGGGCTGCGGCGAGCCGGTGCGCGCCGCGTCGAGCGCGATGGTGATCGTGCCCGACTGGATCGGGAGCACGAGCCTCGTGCTCTGCACGCCGAACTCCAAGGCGAAGGACGCGGGGTCGCCCGAGACCCAGAGGTCACCCGCGATGTAGCCGCCAGGGAAGGTCACGACGGGCTTGGTGAGGTCGCCGCCGGTCACCGAGTCGGCGGTCACCGTGCGCACGTCGGTGCCGTCCCACACCGGCGTATCGCCGCTCGGCATGCCGGCGATGCGGTAGAGCGCGCCGGGGGCGTAGCCGTCGTCGCCGGGGTCGACGTCCGAGAGGACGAGCGCGAGGGTGCCCGAGCCGCCCAGCAGCGACAGGTCGGTGGTGATCTCGACCTTGGTGTTGTAGGTCATGACGAGCGCCATGATCTGCGAGCCGAAGTTGTTGTCGCGGCAGCGCTGGCCGTCGACGAGCACGTCGTTGGTCGAGCCGTCGACGCGGCGGCAGGTGAAGAGGCTCTGCGTCGAGTCGTTGAGATCGGTGCAGAGGCCGTCGAGGTCGTAGCCCCACTCTTGCCAGGCCGTGCTCGTGGTGTCGCCGAGGTGCGTCTGCGTGCCGAGGTAGACGCGCTTGACCGCGAGCGTGAGCGTCTTGCCCGTGCCGGAGGCCGTCTGCGGCAGACCGGCGGGGCGCGCCGGCGGGTGGATCGGCTGGGGGCCGGTGTCGGCGACGTCGGCCTCGTCGAGCGCGTCGCCGAGCGCGTCGAGGCTCGCGTCGTCTTGCCGCGGATTGAGCCCGTCGTAGCCGAGGATCTGCGCGCACCCGACCGGGAGCGCGACGAGGGCGAGCGAGGCGAGCAGCGCGACGTGAAATCGCATGGGCGTGGTCCGGAGCGAGGAAGTCAGAAGGTACCGTAGGCGGCGAGCCCCGCGCTTTGGGGGGACGCGAAGGGCACGACGCGCGCGCTGCGGCTCTCGGCCGAGGGCGCGCTCGCGTTCGACGGCGTGAGCAGGAGCCAGACGAGCCCCCCGACGAGCACCGCCGCGGAGGCGCCGACCACGATCGAAGAGGTGTTGGCGAGGTGGCGGCCGTCGGTGAGCCCCTGCGGATCGCAGAGCTGGGTGCCGCCGCACGCGTCGCTCTTCTTCTTCATGGCCGCGTAGCCGAAGCCGAGGCCGACGCCGACGCCGACGAGCCCGATTCCGCTGACGATCAGCGGCAGCGTCTTCGAGCGCGTCGCCACGGGCGGCAGGGCCGTCGCGTCGACGTCGAGCACGATCGCGACCGTCTTCGACTCCTTCTCGGCGAGCTTCACGCTCGACTCGAAGTTCACGCGCCCCGGCGCCTCGGCGTGGACCGCGTGATCGCCCGGATCGACGGCGAGCTCGGTGCCCCAGGCGGCATCGGCGAGCGGCGTGCCGTCGAGCGTGACCTTCGTCCTCTTGGGCGCGTCGGCCGGCACGCGCACGGTCAGGTGCGGCACGCGCGGCTCGAGGTCGTCGGCCTCTCTGCGCGCGTAGTCGGCCCAGGCTTGGCGCTCGGGCTTGGGATCGAGCGGCGCCTTGCGGGCGACCTCGCGGAAGTCGCGCGCCGCGCTCGCGATCATGCCGAGCCCCTTGGCGACGTAGGCCGCGTTGCGCAGGGCGCCGAGCGCCGCGGGGTAGATCTTGTAGGCGCGCCAGAAGGAGTCGAGCGCCTCCTTGCACTTGGGCACGTCGACCGGGCCCCCTTGGGCGCACTTCCCCTCGGCCATCAGCCTCACGCCGTGGTCGAAGAGGTCGGTCGCGATCGCCTTGTTCTTCTCTTGATCGTTCGGCTGCGGCGCCTTCGCCTCGGCGGAGGCGACGGGGGCGCTCGTGCCGATCGCGACCGACGCCGTCACGATCGAGAGGCACCACGCCACGGCACGGAAGCCACGGGATCGTGTGAATTGCATCGTCACATCTCGTCGGTCTTCTTCCAGAGGTCGCCGCCCTTTTGCTTCGGATCGACGGGCGGTGGAGGAGGCGGAGGGGGGGCCGCAGCGCTGGCCGTCGCGGTCGCGGAGGTGGCAGGCGTCGCGGGCGCAGCGGTCGCGATCACGTGCGGCGTCGGTGCGACGGGGGCGATGGTGGGGCTCGAGGCCTTGGCCGACGGGGCGGGCGCCTCGCTCGCC